>JAHBSN010000379.1 GCA_019639095.1 Actinomycetota bacterium | reverse complement strand
GTCAGGCCGGTTGTTCTCGACAACCGGCCGCTTGCTTTCGTGGCCGGCCTCTAGCGGGAGCCCGTTGAAGCGCTGGTCGGCAGGGCACACCGGGTCGGCTCGACATGGCGGAGCGGCCTCGTGAGCCGTCTGCGGGTGGCGTGTGGGATGATGTCGAGGTCGACCATCGGGGAGGGGTGGGCGTGGGCCAGGTCGTGAACGTGTCGGTGGTGTTCACGGATCTGGTGGACTCGACGGCGTTGGCGTCATCGGTGTCGCCGGAGGAGGCGGATCGGCTCAGGCGTGAGCACTTCGGAATCCTGCGACGAGCGGTGGCAGAGGCTGGCGGCACCGAGGTGAAGAACCTCGGTGACGGGCTGATGGTGGTGTTCGCCACGGCGTCGGCGGCGTTGGCGTGTGCGGTGGGGATGCAGCAGGCGACCGAGTTGGACAACCGGCATCGCGACATGCCGTTCGGGTTGCGGGTGGGGCTGTCGGCCGGTGAGGCGACCGAGGAGGACGGCGACTACTTCGGTGATCCGGTGGTGGAGGCGGCGCGGCTGTGTGCCCGCTGCACATCCGGGCAGGTGCTGGCCGCCGACGTGGTGCGGGCGATGGCGGGTCGGAGGAGCCCGTTCGAGTGCCTGCCGTTGGGTGAGCTGGAGTTGAAGGGCCTGCCGGAGCCGGTGCCGGCGGTGGAGGTGCGCTGGGAGCCGGTGGCGGCGCAGCGCGGGGAGCGTGGGGAGCGCGTCCCGTTGCCCGGCCGGCTGGCCGCTCGGCCCCGCCAGGGGGTGGTCGGCCGTGCCGCGGAGCTCGCCGGGTTGACCGACGCCTTCAAGCGAGCGTCGGCCGGTGACGGCCGTGAGGTGGTCCTGCTCGGCGGCGAGGGCGGTCTGGGCAAGACGACGTTGGTCGCACAGACGGCTCGTGCGGCGTTCGAGGCAGGGGCCTGCGTCTTGTTCGGCCACGCCGAGGAGGACCTGTCGACGCCCTACGGGCTCTTCGCAGAAGCGCTCGGGCACCTCGTCACCCACGCACCCGAGGAGGAGTTGCGGGCGCACGTGGCGGAGTGCGGTGCCGACCTGGCGCGCCTGGTGCCGGCGCTGTGTCGCCGGCTCCCGGATCTGGAGGTTCCCACCGGCAGGGATCCGGAGACCGAGCGGTACCTGTTGTTCTCGTCGGTGGTGGGGTTGTTGGGTCGGGTGGCGGCGGAGCGGCCGGTCGTGCTGGTCCTCGACGACCTCCAGTGGGCCGACTCCGCCAGCCTCCAGCTGCTGCGTCACGTGGCCGGTGAGGACCCTGCCTCGCGCCTCCTCGTGCTCGGCACCTTCCGCGACACCGAGGTCGCCGCCGGGCACCCGCTCGTCGATGCGCTGGCGGCGTTGCGGCGGATGGAGCGGGTGACGCGGGTGGACCTGAAGGGCCTCGACGACCTCGGGGTGATCGAGCTGCTCGAGGCGACCGGCGGCCACGAGCTCGACGACGCAGGCGTGGCGCTGGCGCACGCGGTGTATCGGGAGACCGACGGCAACCCGTTCTTCGTCACCGAGGTGTTGCGCCACCTGGTCGAGACCGGCGCCCTGTACCGCGACGACGCGACGGGGCGGTGGGTCAGCGACCTCACCCTCGACGAGGTGCGATTGCCCGACTCGGTGCGGGAGGTGGTCGGCGCCCGCGTCGCCCGTCTCGGCCCCCACGCCGCCCGCATCCTCTCCACCGCGGCGGTGATCGGCCGGGACTTCGACCTCGAGCTCCTCGCCGCCGCCACCCACGCGGATGACGACGATGTGCTGGATCTCTTGGAGGCCGCAGAGACGGCGGCGTTGGTGCGCGAACCGACCTCGGTGGCGGGACGGTTCTCGTTCACCCACGCCCTCATCCAACGCACCCTCTACCAGGACCTGTCGGCCAACCGACGGGCACGCGCCCACGAACGGGTCGCCGAAGCGCTCGAGGAGCTCACCGCCGGCCGGCCCGGTGAGCGTGTCGGTGAGCTCGCCCATCACTGGGCGCGAGCCACGCGACCCGCGGATGCCGCCAAGGCGGTCGACTACGCAGCAGCCGCTGGCGACGCTGCGCTCGCGGCGCTCGCCCCCGCCGAGGCCGTCCGCTGGTACAACGAGGCGCTCGAGCTGTTCGGTCTCGACGGCGACCCGCACCGCCGGGCCGAGATCCTGGTCGGCCTCGGCGAGGCGCAGAAGGACGACGGCAGGGCCGAGTACCGGGAGACCCTCCTCGAAGCTGCACGTCTCGCGGATCTGACCGACGACGTCGACCTCCTCGTCCGCTCCGCCGTCGCCAACAACCGGGGCTTCCAGTCCGTCATCGGCGACGTGGACCGCGAGCGTGTGGAGGTCATCGACCGTGCCCTGGAGCGACTCGGTGACAGCGACCCGGCCAGCCGCGCCCAGCTCATGGCGCTCTCCGCCGCCGAACAGACCTATGTGCTGTCCGTCGACGACCGTCTGGCACTGGTCCGGGAAGCGATGGAACTCGCCCACCTCAGCGGCGATCCGGCCACCCTCCTCCGCACAGGGATGCTCGCAACGACGTCGGCGCACCTGCCCTGGACCAAGGACGAGCGGAGGGAATGGGCGCGAGCGGCCATGACTGCGGCCGACGAGCTCGACGACCTGGTGGGGCGCTTCTGGGCCGCAGGGTTCCTCCGCCAGCCCCTGCTCGAGACCTGCGATCGTGACGCGTACCAAGAGCTCACGCGGCTCCAGGACGGCATCATCGATCGGCTCCCGGCCCGACACCAGTGGAGCTACACGTATGAGCGGGCGTACCTGGCTCTCGTCGATGGGGACCTCGACGAAGCCGAGCGGCTGGCCGAGGCGGCGCTCAACATCGGCCTCGAGAGCGGGCAACCGGACGCGTTCCAGGTCTTCGGCATGGAGTTCGCGAACCTCCGTGAGGCGCAAGGACGGTTCGGCGAGCTCGTCCCCATGGTGGAGGACACCCTGCGTGACACCCCCGGGCTGACCGGCTTCCGGGCGGTGCTGGCCCAGGCGTGCGCGGAGGCGGGCGACTTGGAACGAACCCGCGAACTGCTGATCGCCGCACGAGAAGCCGGGTTTCCTGGGCCGGAAGACGCCGGATGGCTCAACGCCCA
>JAHBSN010000378.1 GCA_019639095.1 Actinomycetota bacterium | reverse complement strand
GAGGGCGACGAGGGTGGCCGGCTTGGCCACGTGGCGAACCGATTCGCGCTCGCTGGCCACCGCCCACCAGTCGACCAGCGCGAACACGGCGGTGGCGGCCGCGAGGGCCCAGGCGAGCGTGGTCATCGGCGGGACCCTACCCGCGGCCCTCCAGGGCCTTCAGCGCCGACTCGGCGAGCGCCAGCGAGTCCGGGCACCACGCACGCTCGGCGAGCACCTCGCCCAGGCGGGCCAGCGGCACCCGCTCGGAGGCCACCACCTCGCCGTCGGGGAACGTGAGCGGTCCGTCGTGGCGGGCGACGAAGACCCGGCCCAGCACCGACACGGCGTCGTCGTCGTAGGCGCCGCCACCGGCCTGGCGCAGGATCGCCTCCACCCCGGCCTCCTCGTGCAGCTCGCGGCGCGCCGCGTCGAGCCAGTCCTCCCCCACGCCCGCCACCCCACCGAAGGCGACGTCCCACCGGCTGGGCCAGACGTCCTTCCAGGCGGCACGCTGGTGCACCACCAGCTGGTCGGCGTGGTCGAGGACCAGCACGTAGGTGCAGCGGTGGCGCAGGCGCCCGGCGCGCATCTCGGACCGGGTGACCACTCGCTCCACCCGACCGTCGAGGTCGACGACCTCCACCGGCTCCTGGGCGCTCACGACGTCGGCGGGACAGCGGGGGCCGCGCCGGCCAGGGCATCGTCCCACGACAGCCCGTCCTGGAGCTCCCGTCGATACCGCACCACCCGGCCCGGCATGTTCATCCCGAGCGCCGCCACCACCTGGCCGTCACGGCCGAAGAGGCCGCAGAAGCGGGCCTCGGCGAGCGACCCCGCCACCACCTCGAAGCGGTCGGTGGGCCGGGGCCGTCCGGCCAGCTGCACCTTGCGGTCGTACTGGTCGCTCCAGAACCACGGCACCGGGGCGAACGGCTCGCCCGGCTCGCCGGCGAGGTCGGCCAGCAGCCGGCGCGCCGCGTGGGTGCCCATGTCGATGGCGTGCTCCCAGTGCTCCACCCGCATCACCTCCCCGTAGCGGGCGTTGGGCCACCGGGCGACGTCGCCGGCGGCCACCACCCCGGGGGCGGCCAGGGTGGTCTCGTCGCAGACCACGCCGTCGTCGAGCGTGAGCCCGCTGCCCTCGAGCCAGCCCGTGGCCGGCACCACGCCGATGCCCACCACCACGAGGTCGGCGGCCACGGTGGTGCCGTCGGCCAGCCGCACGCCCTGCACCCGCCCGAGGCCCTCGATGGCCTCCACGCCCACGCCGAGGCGGACGTCGACGCCGTGGGACCGATGGACCTCGGCCAGCACGGCGCCCACCTGCTCGGGCAGCACCCGGGCCAGGGGTTGGGGCAGGGGCTCCACGAGGGTCACCTCGGCACCGCGCTGGCGACACGACGCCGCCACCTCGGCCCCGATGAACCCGGCGCCCACCACGACCACCCGCCGGGCACCGCCATCGAGCGCGGCGCGCACGGCGAGGGCGTCCTCGAGCGTGCGCAGCGTGTGCACCCCCTCGAGGGCCCCGACGCCCGGGAGCGGGCGCGGATGGGCGCCGGTGGCGATCACCAGCCCGTCGAAGGTCAGGGCCCGGCCGTCGGCCAGGAGGACGCGACGGCCCGCGAGGTCGAGCCCGGCGGCGCCCGTGCCGAGCTCCCACGTGACGTCGAGCGACGCGCCGGCGCCGGCGGGGAGCGCCACGCGGTCGGCATCCCAATCGCCGGCGATCACCTGCTTGGACAGCGGTGGCCGGTCGTAGGGGCGGTGGGGCTCCTCGCCCACCACGGTGACGGCCTCCGCGAAGCCCTCGGCTCGCAGCGTGACCGCCGCCTGCAACCCGGCCAGGGACGCGCCGACGACGACGACGTGCGACTCGGCCATGGCGGGCGGTCAGCCCTCGATGGTGATGGCCTGCTTGGGGCAGCGGGTGGCGGCCTGCTCCACCTTCTCGCGGAGCGACTCGTCGGGCTCGTCCTGGAGGACGTAGAGGAAGTCGTCGTCACGAACCTCGAAGACCTCGGGCGCGATGCCCATGCACACCGCGTTGCTCTCGCACAGGTCGTAGTCGACCACCACTCGCATGACGCCTCCCAGGGCCGGACCGAAGTTGTCGGGTGACGCGGGCAACGGTAGCCCTTCGGGCCGCAGCCCGATCCCGCTCGTCGCTTCGGTGCGGCGCGACGCCCGCGCTAACCTGCGGTGCCCGGTCGCGGGGGTGTAGCTCAGTTGGTAGAGCGCCTCGGTCGCATCGAGGAGGCCAGGGGTTCGATTCCCCTCACCTCCACCCCAAGCCGACACGCGCGAAGGGCCGGCCGCCGCAGCGGCCGGCCCTTCGTCGTCTCGGACCCCGCTGGGGCTAGGCCACCTGGTGGTTGATCACCGGGGCGAGCACGTCGGCGATGGCGCGCATGCCCGCCGCGTTCGGGTGCACCGGTGCGGCGAAGGACTCGACCGACGGGATCAGCGGCTCCACCCACCGGTTGCCCTCGGTGCAGAAGTCGTGGCCGATGCTCGGGGTGGCCACGTCCACGTAGGTGAACCCGGCCCGCTCGGCGCTGCGCTTGATCGTGGCGTTCATGCCCTTGTTGACCTTGCGGAGGTAGGGGATGTCGGCGTTGAGGATCGGCACCCAGGGCGACCAGCAGCCCGACCCGGTCTCGGGCACGTAGGTGAGGTAGCCGACCACGAAGACCTTGGCCTGGGGTGCCCGTGCCTTGATGTCGGCGAGCACGGCGTCGTAGCGGGGTCCGACCACCTGGTCGAGGCGCTCCTGGATCAGGTCTCGCCCGCCGGTGAGGTACGTCGAGGTGCAGCCCGGGCCGAACGGGTTGAACTGGATGCACGCCTGCAGCAGGTCGCCGAAGGGCAGGTCGTTGCCGCCGAACTGGATCGTGACCACCTTGGTGTCGGCGTCGATGCTGGCGCGCTGGGGCGGCCGGGCGGTACCGATGTCGACGGCCTGGCCGTTCCAGTAGGCGTCCATCAGGGCCGACGAGCAGGTGCGGTCGACGAACTTCGACACCTTGATCCTCGGGGCGGTGAGGGCCGGGTAGTCGACCTGCGAGCGCAGGCAGCCGGCGTCGTCGCCGGTCACCTGGGGGAGGATCAGCGGCCCGGCGGCGGCC
>JAHBSN010000377.1 GCA_019639095.1 Actinomycetota bacterium | reverse complement strand
CTGGCCGACGCACGACGAACTCCAGGCCGGGCTCGATGCCCTCCTGCTGGCCGCGGCCGACGCCAAGCGGTAGCGCCCTACGCGTTCGGGATGTCGAGCTGGTCCCAGAGGAAGGGGCCGATCTCGTCGGTCCACCAGGGACCGCCGGCGTTCAGGTCGACGGTGTGGCCGGAACCGGGTTGCTGCACGAAGCGGCAGTAGACGCCGGCGTCGGTGAGGCCGTCGCAGGTGCGGCGGGCGTAGGCGGCGTCGTTGCCGGTGGCGGTGTCGACGTCGTAGTGGAACATCAGCACCGGGCTGTCGGTGGGCTCGAAGGTCACGAAGCCGAGGTCGATGCCCGGCGTGAGGTGGGCGCCGGTGGAGACCGCAGCGTCAGAGCGGGGCGACCAGGCGGCGAGCGGCCCCCCGGGCGTGGGGTCGTCGGCGATCGCGGTGCCGAGCGCCACGGCGCCACCGGCGGACGAGCCGATCACGGCGATCCGCTCGGGGTCGATCCGGTAGGTGGTGGCGTTGGCGCGCAGCCAGCGGACGGCCTCGAGGCCGTCGTCGATGGCATCGGTGGCGGCGGCCAGGTAGCGCTGGGTGGACTCGGCCGCGTTGGGGTCGAGTCGATAGCCGAGCGCCACGGCCACGTAGCCACGTTGGGCGTAGCCGCGGGCGGTACCGGCCATGTTCGACTTGTCGCCGCCCGAGAAGCTGCCGCCGTGGACCAGCACGACGGTGGGTCGGGTGGCGGGTCCTCCGGCGGGCGGCAGGAACAGGTCCAGCTTCAGCGGCACCACGGTGCCGGCGTAGTCCTCGGCCTGCCCGTAGACCCGGTCGGCCACGGTGGTGAGCTCGGAGACGGGGTGCTGCACCGAGGAGTAGCGGCCCTCGGCCGGCATGCACGCCGAGACCAGGGCCGTGACGGCGAGGGCGACCAGTGCGCCCAGCGTCGCTCGCGTCGTTCGGTTGCGCCGTGTCGCCATGGTCCCCCCCTCGTCCGATGTGTCGGTTTCTAGCCGGTAGGTTCCCCGCCGACCCCGGGAGAGCCGATGTTCACCACCGACGTGCGAGACCTCGATCGAGATGGGCTGCTTGCCTTCGGCAAGGCGCAGCGCAAGCAGGCCCCGCGACGCGAGCTCGGGGCGTGGGCGCCTGCGTCCGACCGGCCCGATCCGGTGGAGGTGCTCCGGGCCGGGGCCGCCGACCGGCTCCCCGCCCTGGCGCCGATCCGCATCGGACGCATGGCGGTGGACCCCTTCGCGTTCCTGCGGGGCTCCGCCGAGGTCATGGCCAACGACATCGGGCCGTCGGCCACGAGCGGGATCCCGGTCCAGGTCTGCGGCGACGCCCACCTCGTGAACTTCGGCCTCTTCGCCACCACCGAGCGCAACCTGGTGTTCGACCTGAACGACTTCGACGAGACCGCGGTGGGCGCGTGGGAGTGGGACGTGCTGCGCCTGGCGGCGTCGGTGGTGGTGGCCGCCCGGGCCAACGGGATGACCGCCGACGAGGGGGTGGGCGCTGCCCGCCAGGTGGCCACCTCCTATCGCGAGCGCATGGCCGACCTCGCCGAGCTCTCGGCGCTGGACCGGCGCTACCTGCGCATCGACATCGACGCGGTCATCGACGCGCTCCGCGCCGCCGAGGGCGCCGAGCAGCAGCTGAAGCGCACCGAGAAGCAGGTGGCGAAGGCCCGCCGCAAGGACCGGTTCAACGCCCTCGAGCGGTTCACCGAGATCCGAGACGGCGAGCGGGTCATCGTGGCCGACCCGCCACTGGTGCAACCCCTCCCCCACGACACCTACCGGGAGCAGCTGCTCGCCCTCTACGCCGGCTACCGATCCACGCTCCCGAGCCACGTGGTGGCGCTGCTCGACCAGCACCGCTTCGTCGACATCGCCCTCAAGGTCGTGGGCGTCGGCAGCGTGGGCACCCGGGCGTTCATGGTGCTGCTGGCCGGCCGGGCCGATCTCGATCCGCTGTTCCTCCAGATCAAGGAGGCGTCGGCCTCGGTGTTCCGGCCCTGGGCGGCACCGGCCACGTGGTCCTCCGACGGGCAGCGCGTGGTGGAGGGCCAGCGGCTCCTGCAGGCCGCCGGCGACCTGTTCCTCGGCTGGGGGTCGGCCGACGGGCGGGACTACTACGTGCGCCAGCTGCGAGACATGAAGGGTGGCGCCGACGTCGCCCGCATGCTTCCCGCCGGCCTGCAGCGCTACGCCGGTCTGTGCGCGGTGGCGCTCGCCAACGCGCATGGCCGCAGCCAGCAGCCGGCGCTCATCAGCGGCTACCTCGGCACGAACGACAAGGCCGACGACGCCATCGCCCGCTTCGCCGTCTCCTACGCCGACCAGACCGAACGCGACCACGCCGCCCTCGTGACCGCGGTGAGGGCCGGCCGCATCGAGGCCACCGAGGGCATCTGACCGGTGAGCGGCCTGGGCCTGGGCTTGGCATGCTTGGGATGTGGCCCCCGGCGACGGCGACGAGGACTCGGTCCGCACATCGGCGGCCGATCTCGAGGGTCGCTACCGCGCCCTGGCCGCCGCGGCGGCGCATCCGTGGGCGGTTCGCAGCGTCTCGCATGGTGACCTCTCCGAGGTCGAGGCTCGGCTCGGCATCGTCCTACCGGACGAGGTGCACGCCGTGGCGCGCTTCTTCGACGGCCACGGCCTGGGCTACACGGATCACCGGTCCTGGAGTGCGAGCGACCCCTCCGGCGTCGTGGCCGAGACGCTGCGCCTCCGCGATTCGATCGGGCTCGCCCACCACCTGCTCTTCCTGGGGGAGACCAGCGAATCCGTCCTGGTCCTGGACACCCACGATGGTGCCGTCGTCGAATGCGGCTCCCACGACGTCGAGCGAATCGCTGGCCGGACCTACGACGAGTCCGCAACCATCTACCCGTCCTACCTCGCCCTCCTTGCCGGGATGATCGACGACGAACTCGCCGAGCAAGCAGCTGATCCGTGAGGTCGAAGATGACGATGTCGGCCCTTCCGCCTGACGTCGAGCGTCGGTTCCTGGGCCTGCAGTGGGCCATCGCCGTGTTCGCATTCGTCGGCATCCTCACGTTCCCCTTCCCAGGGTCCGTCGGCGGCCGGTCGGTCGTCGCGGTGGCCCTGGTTGCCTACGCGCT
>JAHBSN010000376.1 GCA_019639095.1 Actinomycetota bacterium | reverse complement strand
AGGCGGTGGGCCAGTCGTGGTATCTGGCTGCCGGCTCCATCGGGCTGGCCGTGGTGGGGCTGGCGGTGGCGGTGCGGGTGCTGCGGGGGCGGGCCGTGGACGCGGACGCCGATCGCCGTTCCGACGCTGGAGCCCGGTTCGCCGTCGGCCTGGTGCTGGCGGTGGCCGCGTCGGTGTTCGCCACCTCCGTCCTGTTCTTCGCCCAGAACCAGTTCCGCGCCGACCACTGGGTCTACGGCCGCCACAACGATTCGTTCACGCCGCTGCTCGTGGCCCTCGGCGTGGCGTCGCTCCTGTCGGCCCGGTCGTGGCGTCGTCGGCTCGTCGACCTTGCGGCGGGGGCGGTGGTGATCGCCGCCACCGGGATCGTGGTGGTCGTGGCCCGGGACCCCCGGGACCTCGGCAACGACCTCTCTGCCTTCGCGGTGCCGGCGATCGTCCGCTGGGCTCGCACCGATCCGGCCGGGGTGTTCGGCCGGGCCACGATCGTCGGCCTGGCGGGGGTGCTCGCCCTCGGGGCGGCGTTCGTGGCCGCCCCCGTGCTCCTCGGGCACGGCGGCCCCGAGACCATTGGCGCAGATTCTGCGCAGAATCTGCGCCAACGTCGCCGGGGGCGCATGCGGCGGGCGGGCGCCGCGGGGGTGGTGGCGGTCCTGGCCGCCTGGTCGGTCTGGGTCGGGTCGGCGGCGGCGCAGGTCACGCACGACTTCCAGTCCGTCAACGCCGAGGGTTGGCACCTTCCCGAACAGGTCGTCGACCTCGACATCGGGACGCTGGCCATCGAGGAGCGGGTGGCCAAGAGCCTGCCCACCCTCACCTACCCGTTCGCCCTTCCCGGGGTCGACGTCACCACCTACTCGGCGGCTCGAGGCGAGGACCCGGGCGGCCCCTTCGTGGTGGCGCGCCTCGACGACGTCGACCGGCTCGCCGAGGGCGACCGAGCGGTGCTGCTCGACGAGGGCGGCTGGTACGGGTTCTTCGGCGCGCCGCTCGGCCTCGCCGTGTGGGTCCGACCGGGCCCCGAGCAGGACCGGCTCGCCGCCGACGGCCGGCTGCTGCCAGCCACGTTCCCCGGCCCCCTGCCGACATCGGCGCTGCGGGTCGAGGTTCGGGTGGCCGATCCCGGTGCTCGTCTCGAGGTGGCACCCGGTGGCTGGGTCGACGTCCCGGTCGCCGGGCGCCACCAGGGCACCGGTGCACCGTGGCCCGACCAGGCCAGCTACGGGCTCGACCACCGGGTCCAGGTGCAGGCCCATCCGGGCGACTCGTCGACGTCGGCCGCGATCTGGGTCGCATCGGGCGAGTTGGACCGCTGGGTCGTCCCGGGCGGTCGGTTCCGTGCCGTCGTGCGGCTGCACGCCGTCGACGAGTCCGGCGTGCCCTTACCGCCGGGACGCTACGAGGCGGTGCTGGGGGTGGCCCAGGCCGGCGGCGCCTTCTTCGCGCCCGCCCGCAACCCGGGCGCCACCGTCGAGGTCGTGGTCCGCTGACGGGCGGCTCCGGCCCAGCCGGGCGCTCAGGCGCCGGCGGTGACCTTGCGGGCGAAGTCGACGGTGCGCTCGATGACCGCCTCGGCGTCGTAGTCCTGGGTGACCACGTGGTAGCTGCGCTCGCAGATGAGGCGCTCGACCGGCCCCGACACCGACGACGCCAGCAGGTCGGAGTTGTCCGGTGGGACGACGTGGTCCTGGGTGCTCGTGACGATGAGCATCGGCGAGGTGATGTCGCCCAGGCGGTCGCCGAACTCGTCGGCGGCGTCGAAGAGCGTGAGCAACGGCGCGAGCGGGGTCTCGGCGTAGGCCGTCTCGACCACGCCGGGCTTGGCGATGTCGGAGCCGATCCCGGCGAAGCGGTCGGCACCGGTGGCGAGCACCTCGGCCACGGCCTCCCGCATGCCCGGCGGCACCGACACCACCGCGTTGATGCAGACGAGGCCGACGATCTCGGGATGCTGGGCACCGAGCCAGGCGGTGAGGGCGCCGCCCATGGACAGGCCGACCACCACCACCTGCTCGCAGCGGGCTGCCAGCGCCTGGTAGCGCGCCTCGGCGTGCGCCGACCAGTCGCTCCAGCCGGTGGGGATCATGTCCTCGACCTTGGTGCCGTGCCCGGGCAGCAGCGGGAGGTCGACGGTGAACCCGGCCTCGGCGAGCGCCTCGGCCACGTCTCGCATCGAGCCGGGGTTGCCGGTGAAGCCGTGGAGGACCAGCACGCCGGCGGGCCCGCCGTCGTGGGACCACGGCTCGGCGCCGGGGATGAGGTCGGCGGGAAGGGGTTCGTTCACGGATCGCTCCAGTCGGTGC
The DNA here is from genome assembly GCA_019639095.1 of Actinomycetota bacterium. Classification (GTDB taxonomy): domain Bacteria; phylum Actinomycetota; class Acidimicrobiia; order Acidimicrobiales; family Iamiaceae; genus Aquihabitans. The sequence goes on along the minus strand of JAHBSN010000376.1, from coordinate 859 downwards.
GGGTCGCACGGGTGCTCGGGCCAGCCAACCACATCGGCACGGGGGCGCGCCGCGGGAGCGCTCGGCGGGGAACGGTGGTGGACGGTGGTGGCCGAGGTGGACCGAGGGTGCTTGACCCTCGGGTCGATCCGGTGTCGACTGGCCGCACCATGACCGACGATCGGCGCCTCACCGCCCAGGGACAGGAGCGCAAGCAGCAGCTCCTCGACCACGCTGCCGAGCTGTTCGCCGAGCGGGGCTACAGCGAGACCCGGGTGGTCGACATCGTCCGGGCCGCGGGCGTGGCCAAGGGCCTCTTCTACTGGTACTTCGAGAACAAGGAAGCCCTGTTCCGCGAGCTGGTGGAGCTCAACCGGATGCGCCTGCGCCGGGCCCAGGCCGCCGCCATCGATCCGAACGCCGAGTCCCTGCTGCGCATCCGTCAGGGCGCCGAGGCGTCGGTGCGCTTCATGGCCCGCTACGCCCACTTCTTCGCCCTGCTCGAGGTCGAGAACCTGGAGAAGGCGTTCGCCGACGAGCGCCGCAAGGGCACCGAGGTCCACGTGGCCGACGTGGCCGCGCAGATCCGCGAGGGCATCGCGGATGGCACCGTGCGCGACGAGCCCGCCGACCTGCTGGCGTTCGGCGTGGTGGGCACCGTCGGCTACTACGGCCACTTCCACCGAACCGGCCGGGTGCCGATGCCCGTCGACGAGCTCGCCGCCTTCGTCGGCCGCTTCGTGGTGTGCTCGCTCGCCAGCGACGAGGAGATCGCGAGGCGCGTGCTCGCCGTCCGCCTCGACCCCTCCCCCGCCACCGTCTGACCTTTTCCGGCTCTCCTGCCGTTCATGTGGGTAGCTGGGGACGCTGGCCGCTGAGG
>JAHBSN010000375.1 GCA_019639095.1 Actinomycetota bacterium | reverse complement strand
CCGGGTGATGCCCTCGGGCGGGTCGGACGGGTCGACGAAGACGTTGACCTTGCCGCGCAGCAGGAACGACGCGGCCGTGCCGCAGTCCTGGGTGGGCGTGGAGAGGGGGCGCAGCCCGAGGGCGAGGCCGACCAGCGCCACGAGCACGGCCACGAACCCCACGATGGCGGTGGCCCGGACCAACCGGGCGCCGGGGGGCCACGATCCGCGCAGCGGCGGCGGGGCCATGACCGTGGCCGGCAGCGACGGGGACCGGTCGACGGTGGCGACCGGAGCGGTGGGCTCGGACAAGGCGATCCTCGGGTCGGCGGACCCGGGCACCCTACGTCAACGCCCACCGGATGCGGCCTCGTGCCCCGCGCCGGCCCGAGGGGAGGGCCGGGATGAGCGAGGGTCACCACAAGGCACCGGTGCCCTGGACAAGCACCGGACGCGATGTGTTGGTGGAGGGAGGTTGGGAGTGACCCCCGCTCGTATCCCGATGCCGGCGGGGCGATGATTCCACCGGACTAGGTGATCTATCGGCGCGTCCGCCGCGCCCCTGAAGGGCGAATTCACCGAATGTGGCGGAATGTCGCGGTCCGTGGGCGCTGGGAGGGGCTCGGTCGGTGCGCTTCGGCCGAGGTGGGGCCCCTCGGTAGCCTGCAGCGGTGCACCTCCTGCTCGCCGCCGACGACTCGTTCTCCCCGTTCCTGGGCGACGACCTGATCGTCTACCTGGTGCTGGCCATGGGCGGGGCGCTGGTGGCCGGCAACGTGGCCGCGCTCATCAAGCCGCCCCAGCGGGCCGCTCGTGACGACGACGGCCGCCTCGAGCGGGCGCCCGTGGTGCGCTCGATGATCATGGCCGGCATCGGCCTGGTGGCGTTCATCTGGGCGCTGCTCTCGCTGCTGTCCTGATCGGGTCGGCGACGGGCGCCGCCGTCACCAGCCGGGCGTCGACCAGGCGTCGGGGGTCCAGTCGGGAGCGGCGAGGTCGAAGCCGGCGAACTCGAACGCCGGTGACACCGTGGCGCCCACGAGCGTCCAGGCGCCGGTGGTGCGGGCCGCCTGCCAGGCCCGGGCCGGGACCAGGGCCTGGGGCTCCTGGCCGGCGTCGAGGTCGGGGCCGAGGCGGACCACCACGTGGTGGTCGCCGTCGGCGATGGCCAGCTCGAGGGGGTCGCCGGCGTAGTGGTGCCACACCTCGGCGGCGTCCACCCGGTGCCAGTGCGAGCGCTCGCCCTCGCCGAGCAGGAAGTAGATGGCGCTGCCGACGCCCCGCCCCCCGTCGGCGGGCTCGTCCCGCCAGGTCTCGCGGTACCACCCGCCCTCAGGGTGCGGGCTCAGGCCGAGCCGGTCGATCAGGTCCTGCCGATCCATCCGGACAGTCTGGTGGCAGGGCGGTCGCACGGCGCGGCACCGCCGACCATGCTGTGTCCCGGCCGACGACGCGTCGGCCCCGATGGAGGTTTCCCGTGGAGTTCCTGCGCACGCCCGACGACCGCTTCGCCGACCTGCCGGGGTTCGGCTTCGAGCCCCGCTACGCCGAGGTGCCCGCCGGCGACGGCTCGGGCTCGGCCCGCATGGCCTACCTCGACGAGGGGCCCGCCGACGGCGAGGTGGTGCTGTGCCTGCACGGCGAGCCGTCGTGGTCGTTCCTCTATCGGCACATGATCCCCGTGCTCGTCGACGCCGGCCTGCGGGTGGTGGCGCCCGACCTCATCGGCTTCGGCCGCTCCGACAAGCCCGCCGTGCGCACCGACTGCACCTACGCCCGTCACGTCGAGTGGCTTCGCAGCCTGGTGTTCGACCACCTCGACCTGCGCGACGTCACCCTCGTCTGCCAGGACTGGGGCGGGTTGCTCGGCCTCCGGCTGGTAGCCGAGCACCCCGACCGCTTCGCCCGCGTCGTGGCCGCCAACACGTTCCTGCCCACCGGCGACCGTTCGCCCGGCGACGCGTTCCTGGCGTGGCAGAAGTTCTCCCAGGAGGTGCCCGAGATGCCCATCGGGCGGATCGTGGGTGGCGGGTGCACCACCGACCTCGCCCCCGAGGTGGTGGCCGGCTACGACGCCCCGTTCCCCGACGAGTCCTACAAGGAGGCGGCACGCCAGTTCCCGCTGCTGGTGCCGAGCGCGCCCGACGACCCGGCCGCGCCGGCCAACCGCGCCGCCTGGGAGGTGCTCGGTCGCTTCGCCCGGCCGTTCCTGTGCGCCTTCAGCGATCAGGACCCGGTCACCGGTGGCGGGAACCGCCCGTTCGAGCGGACCGTCCCGGGTGCCGCCGGACAACCGCACACCACCGTCGAGGGCGGCGGCCACTTCCTCCAGGAGGATCGGGGGCCCGAGCTCGCCGCGGTGGTGGTCGACCTCGTCCGATCGACGCCCGACGCCGCATCGGTGCCGGCCCTGATCGGGTGACCGCCCACCTGGCGGCGCGCGCCGCCGAGCTCGACGCCCACGGGCCCCTGGCCCGGACCCGCGACCGCTTCGAGCTGCCCGAGGGGATCGTCTACCTCGACGGCAACTCGCTCGGCGCGCTGCCCGTGGGCGTGGCCGATGCCGTGGCCGACGTGGTGCGGCGCCAGTGGGGCACCGACCTCATCGGGTCGTGGAACGCCAACGGCTGGTGGGACGCGCCCGGACGGATCGGCGACCGGATCGGGGCACTGGTGGGCGCGGCGCCCGGCCAGGTGGTGTGCACCGACTCCACGTCGGTGAACCTGTTCAAGGCGTACGTGGGCGCGGCCCGCCTGCGACCGGACCGGCGGGTGGTGGTGGTCGACCCCGACTCGTTCCCCACCGACGTCTACGTGCTGCGTGCCGCCGCCGAGCTGGCCGGCCTCGAGGTGGTGCTCGCCTCGCCGCCCCACGTGGCGACCGTGCTCGCCGAGCGCGGCGGGGAGGTGGCGCTGGTGGCGCTGTCGCCGGTGGACTTCCGCACCGGCGAGCGCTGGGACCTGCCCGCGGTGACCGAGGCGGCGCACGACGTCGGCGCCCTCGTGCTCTGGGACCTCAGCCACGCCGCCGGGGCGATGGAGGTGGACCTCGACGAGCACCACGTCGACCTGGCGGTGGGGTGCGGCTACAAGTACCTCTGCGGTGGGCCGGGTGCGCCGGCCTACCTGTACGTGGCCGCCCGCCACCAGGAGGCGTTCGACCAGCCGCTCGCCGGCTGGCACGGCCAC
>JAHBSN010000374.1 GCA_019639095.1 Actinomycetota bacterium | reverse complement strand
GGCTCGCCACCCGGCTCGCACCACGACGCGTCGGTCTCGAGGTAGGCGGGCTCCACCCAGGAGGTGCGCAGCGTGGCGGCCCAACGGCCCGGCGGCAGGTCGAGGGGCGGGCGGCTGCCCACGGTGGTGCGCCGACCCTGCACCTTGCCCGCCCGTCGCCGCGCCTCGGCCAGCGTCTCGGCCACCGACCAGCCGCCGGCGCCGTCGGGCACGGCCACCAGCGCGTCGGGGGGCGCCGTATCGTCGGCGAAGCCGCCCCGGCCGAGCGCCACGTGAGCGCCCACCGCCTGCGGTGCGCGGCCCTCGATCTCGGCCCGACGGGCGGCGGCGGCGAGGTCCCGCGAGGGATGGGTGGGCGACGGATCGCTCACGAGGTCCCAGGCCTCCACCACGGTCTGCCAGCCGGTGCAGCGGCAGAGGTGCGCCTGCAGCGCCCGGCCGACCGCGCCGTGGTCGGCCGGTGCGCCCGGGCGGTCGCGCAGGGCGGCCAACCGCACCACGATCCCCGGGGTGCAGAACCCGCACTGGCTCCCGCCGGTGGCGCAGAGGGCCTCGGACCACGCCGCGGCCACGTCGGGGGCCAGGCCGTCGACGGTGGTGATCTCCCGACCGGCCACGCGCCGCACCGGCGTCACGCACGCCACCCGGGCCGAGCCGTCCACCAGCACCGTGCAGCACCCGCACTGGCCCTGGGGGCTGCACCCGTCCTTCGGGCCTCGCACGCCGAGGCGATCCCGGAGCGCTTCGAGCAGCGAGGCGCCGTCGTCGGGGACCGTGACCGAGCGCCTGTCGACGGTGAACGACACGGTGGGGGCCGTGGCGGGGTCTGGGGGCAGCGTCGTCACGGGTCGAGGTTAGGGGGTGGCGGCCCGGTCCCACCGAGGGCGACGCGCCCTGGTCAGGGGCCCACCATCCGCGCCTGACGGGGCCTCCCCTTGTAGAACAGCCATCGCCCGCCCAGGTCGGGTAGTGGGGTCGTGCACCTCCCGGATCGACCTGGACCGGTCGCCGAGAACCAGGAGAACCACCGTGTCGGGTCCACCCAACCCCGACCCTCCGGACGGGCCCGGAGGGCTCGTCGTCATGTTGCGGGACGATCCCCACGTGGCGGCGCGCGCGCTCGCCTCCGACCTCGGTGCGGAGCTGGTGGTGGGCGGGCCCGCCACCGAGGAGCTCGTGGAGCGCCTGTCGGCCGCCGTCGGGCGCGGGCCTCGGCTCGACCTGGACGCGCTCGACGACGCGGTCCGCCGAGCCGAGGAGACGCGGGACCGCACCCGAGCCGCCGTGGCCGAGCAGCTCTCGCAGAAGCTGCACACCGCGCTCGCCATCCACCCCGACACGCTGCGCCGGGCCGCCACCGACGTGGTCGACGCCGCCGATCGGGCCGACCGGGCCCGGCGCCGCACCGAGCCCCGCGCCGCCGCCCGGCTCCGCACCACCGCCTGCGGTGTGCTCGCGCTCTCGGGTGTGGCGGTGGTGGGCCTCGGATCGCTCCCCGGCGGGATCGCCGTGGTGCTCCTGGGCCTCCTGGCCGCCGTGGTCAGCTGGCAGCAGGAGGTGCGCCGCGTCGAGCGCGCCATCCCACCCCACCTCGACGCCGAGGTGGCGCTCGCCGGTGCCACCCGCCGCTGGGAGCAGCTCGTGGGCCCCGGGATCGATCCGAGCGACGTCGAGGCGGTGGTGGCGCGCTACGACCCGCAGCACGACCTGGTGGCCGACCTCGTGGAGCACCACCCGGCGGTCCGCGCCGTGGAGCACCTGGCGGCCGTGCGCCACGAGGCCCTCGAAGCCGCCACCCAGGCGCTCATCACCCGAGCGGCCGGCGCATCGGCGGGCGGGCCACCGGCCACCACCGTGGTGGCGGCCCCCTACGACGGCCTGTCGGAGGAGCGGTGCCGGGCCCTGCACCGGCGGCTGCTCGCCCTCCCCACCTCGCTGCGGGTGATCGTGGTGCTCGCGCCCGGGCCCAACACCGACGACGGGCGGGTCCTCGACCTCACCGACCCGCCCGAGGTGGGCACGCGGGCCGACCTGGCCAGCGGCCGCTGAGGCCGCACCGGCCCCAAAACGGGAGATGCCGGGCCCGAGGGCCCGGATCCCGACAGGAAGCACCACCGGATCTCGCCGAGGACTGCTTCGTGGCCACGATGCTAGCCCCTCGTGGGACCGCCCGTGGCCGCGCCCGGTGCCGGCGAGGTGCGGATCAGCTGAAGGAGCTGCCGCAGCCGCAGGTGCGCTGGGCGTTGGGGTTGTCGATCGAGAAGCCGGCCTGGTTGAGGCCGTCCTTGTAGTCGAGCGTGGCGCCGGTGAGCATCTGGGCGCTCGACGGGTCGACCACGACCTTCACGCCGCTGTAGTCGGCGGTGATGTCGTCGGGGGCGACGTCGGTGTCGAAGAACATCTCGTAGCTGAAGCCGGAGCAGCCGCCGGGCCGAACGGCCACGCGCAGCGCCAGGGCCTCGTCGCCCTCGGCCTCGATGAGTTCCTGCACCTTGACGGCGGCGTTGTCGGTGAGCGCGATCACGTTGTCCTCCTCAGCACGGATTGCCTCCCAATGCTACCCAGGCCGAACCCCGTTGCACCCCCGAGGATCGCCGTCGGGCGCCGGTACCCTGGGGTCGTGACCGCGAGCGCGTCCCCCCGGCCGTCCCCCGACGACCTGCGAGCCCTGCTCCGAGGGGTGATCGACCCCGAGCTGGGGAGCGACATCGTCGAGCTGGGGATGGTCCGCGACGCCTCGATCGACGCCGACGGCGCCGTGGTGGTCACGATCGCCCTCACCACCGCCGGGTGCCCGCTGCGAGCCCAGATCCAGCGTGACGTGCGCACCCGGGTCGGCTCGGCGCCGGGCGTCACCTCGGTCACGCTCGACTGGACCGAGATGACCCCCGAGCAGAAGACGGCCGCCATGGCCAAGGCCCGCTTCAACGTGTCGCAGCGGGAGGAGGACACCGCCATCGCCCCGGCCACCAAGGTGATCCTGGTGGCCTCGGGCAAGGGCGGCGTGGGCAAGTCGTCGGTCACCGCCAACCTCGCCGCCTCCCTCGCCCAGCGCGGGCTCAAGGTCGGGGTGCTCGACGCCGACGTGTGGGGCTTCTCGATCCCGCGCATGCTGGGCGTGTCGGGTCGCCTCCAGGGCCGCGCCGAGGGCGAGCGCAAGCAGATGGTGCCCATCGAGCGCCGGGTGGGCG
>JAHBSN010000373.1 GCA_019639095.1 Actinomycetota bacterium | reverse complement strand
GCCAGCCGGCCGCGCCGAGCACCACGAGCAGCGAAACGTTGGTCGCCACCACGAGCCGCGGCGCGAGCCGGCGCCATCCGGCCACCGCCAGGGCCGCGAGCACCACCGGCACGGCGAGGGTGAAGCGCGGGTGGGTGGTCACGAGCGTGGCGGTCACGGGCCCGAGCCCGTACCGGATCCACGCCCCGCGGCCCGTCGGCGGCTCCACCAGCGCATGGGCGGCCAGCACCAGCAGGAGGACGAGCGGAAGCACCAGGTCCTCGGCGATGGCCGACACCCCGGCCGCCAGCACCGCCGGCGCCACCGCACCCACCAGCGCCCCGGCGAGGGCCGGCCGTCGAGCCACGCCGACCACACGGGTCAGCACCTCGAACAGCAGCGGCAGGACCGTGGCTAGCAGCAGGGCATTGACCACCAGCACCGCCCGCCACTGCAGGTCGGGGCCGTGCACCAGCGCCACCACCGGCGCCAGCACCAGCGAGTATCCCGACGCGTAGCTGGGCGACGTCGGCATCGCCCACGTCGCCCCGCCTGCCGAGCCGGCCAGCCAGCGGGCGTTGCCGAGGTAGCCGGCCTCGTCGAACACCACCGACGGCCCGGTGAGCGGCGCCGACAGGACCAGGTGGAGCACGACGAGCCCGAGCCAGCCCGCTGCGAGCGCCGCACGGGTTCGTCGCTGCGAGGGGGCCACCGCCGCCGACACTACCGACGGCCCGGCGCCGGATCGGGCTGCAGGGCGCCGGGGCGGGCGCCGTAGCATCGACTCCCATGTCTGCCCGCATCACCAGCGACGACGTCGCCCACGTCGCCCGCCTCGCCCGGCTCGAGCTGCACGAGGGCGAGGTCGAGACCTTCACCGGCCAGCTCGCCGCCATCCTCGAGCACGCCGAAGACGTCGAGGCCCTCGACCTCGAGGGCGTCGAGCCCACGTCGCACCCGTATCCCCTGGTCAACGTGCTGCGGCCCGACGTGGCCAGCGCCACCCTCAGCAACGACGACGCCCTGGCCGCCGCGCCCCAGGCCGAGGACGGCCGGTTCCGCGTGCCCACCATCCTGGGGGAGGCCCCGTGAGCCCCGCCCCCGCCCCGAACACCGCCCTCGCGCTGGCGGCCGCCATCCGGGCCGGCGAGCGCAGCGCCGTCGACGTGCTCGACGAGCACCTCGCCCGGATCGAGGCCGCCGAGCCCGAGATCCACGCCTTCAACGTGGTCAACGCCGAGGCCGCCCGGCCCGTCGCCGAGGCCGTCGACCGTCGGGTGGCCGACGGCGAGGACCCCGGCGCCCTCGCCGGCGTGCCCCTCGCGCTGAAGGACAACCTCTGCACGCGCGGCGTGCCCACCACCTGCTCGTCGAAGATCCTCGAGGGGTGGGTGCCGCCCTACGACGCCACGGTCGTGGAGCGCCTGCTCGCCTCGGGCGCGGTCGTGGTCGGCAAGACCAACCTCGACGAGTTCGCCATGGGCTCGTCCACCGAGAACTCGGCCTTCGGGCCCACCCGCAACCCGGTCGACACCAGCCGGGTGCCGGGCGGGTCCTCGGGCGGGTCGGCCGCCGCGGTGGCCGCCGGGTTCGCCCCGATCTCGCTCGGCTCCGACACCGGCGGCTCCATCCGCCAGCCCGCCGCCCTCTGCGGGGTGGTCGGCGTGAAGCCCACCTACGGCCTGGTGAGCCGCTACGGCCTCATCGCCTTCGCCTCGTCGCTCGACCAGATCGGGCCGTTCGCCACCACCGTGGCCGACGCCGCGCTGCTGCTCGAGGTGATCGCCGGCCACGACCCGGCCGACGCCACGTCGATCCCCCAGGACGTCCCCGCCATCTCCGACCACCTCGACGACGGGGTGGCCGGCCTGCGGGTGGGCCTCGTGAGCGAGCTGATGGGGGAGGGCATCCACCCCGACGTGGCCGCCCGGGTGCGCGAGGCCGCCGACGCCCTCGCCGCGGCCGGCGCCACGGTGGAGGAGGTGTCGGTCCCGGCGGTCACCTACGGGCTCTCCGCCTACTACCTGATCGCCCCGGCCGAGGCGTCGAGCAACCTCGCCCGGTTCGACGGCGTGCGCTACGGCCTGCGGGTCGACGGCGCCACCACCAACGAGATGATGGTCAACACACGCACCGCCGGCTTCGGCGACGAGGTGAAGCGCCGCATCATGCTCGGCACCTACGCGTTGTCCGCCGGCTACTACGACGCCTTCTACGGCAAGGCGCAGAAGGTCCGCACCCTCATCTGCCGGGATTTCGCCGCCGCCTACGAGCGCTTCGACGTGCTGCTCTCGCCCACGTCGCCCACCACGGCGTTCGAGCTCGGGGCGATCCACGATCCGCTCACCATGTACCTCAACGACATCTGCACGATCCCCACCAACCTGGCCGGCCACGCCGCCATGTCGGTGCCGTTCGGCACCGGCGCCCACGGGCTGCCGGTGGGCGTGCAGGTCCTGGCCCCCGCCTTGGGCGAGGTGCCCATGTTCCAGGCCGCCGCCGCCATCGAAGCCGCCGCCCCCACCTCCGAGGAGGCCTCGTCGTGACCGACGAAGACACCACCCCCGACACGGACGGCGCGGCCGGCCGGGTGCCCACCGACTCGCTCGGCAACCCCATCACCGTCCCCGACAGCGACGACGTCACCGTGGTGGTGGCGTCCGACGGCTCGCGCTGGGAGCTCGTGTGCGGCCTCGAGGTCCACGCCGAGCTGGCCACCGCCACGAAGATGTTCTCGGGCGCGCCCAACAGCTTCGGCGACGACCCGAACACCAACGTCGACCCCGTCACACTCGGGCTGCCCGGCACGCTGCCGGTGGTGAACCAGATGGCGGTGGAGCTCGCGGTGCGGTTCGGCTGCGCCGTGGGCGGTCCGGGCTCGGTGCGCCGTTCGGTCTTCAGCCGGAAGAACTACTTCTACCCGGACATGCCGAAGAACTTCCAGATCTCCCAGTACGACCAGCCGATCGTGGTCGACGGGGCGCTCGAGCTGCCGTCGGGCCACGTCGTCGGCATCGAGCGCGCCCACCTCGAGGAGGACACCGGCAAGTCCACCCACGTCGGCGGGGCCGGGCGCATCACCGGCGCCGACCACTCCCTCGTCGACTACAACCGCGCCGGCGTGCCGCTGCTCGAGATCGTCTCGCGTCCCCACGTCCGCAGCACCGACCAGGCCCGGGCCTACGTGGCCGAGCTGCGCGCCATCCTCGTCGCC
>JAHBSN010000372.1 GCA_019639095.1 Actinomycetota bacterium | reverse complement strand
GCACGCCGAGGCGCGTGCGTCATGAGAAGGGATCGCACCGATGACCGAGATCGACGCCGGGGGAGCACCCGAGCCCACGAGCCGACCGCCGGGCGAGCCTGAGGCCCGCGGAGCCGACGCGCCGGTCGCGTCGGCCGACGGATCCGGCGGCGAGGGATCGGCCGACGGGCCGCCGCGTCCGCGCCGTCGCGGCTCACGAGGCGGTCGGGGTCGCAACCGTCCCCGCCCGCAAGGTGGCGGCGAGGCGGGAGAGGCCGGCGCGGCCGACGACGGGGCCGATGGCGGGTCGGGCGAGCCCGACGCCGCACGCACGCCCGAGCTGCCCGACAAGCACCGCGAGAACAAGCCGTCGGCGGAGGCGGCCGAGGCCGCGCTCGTGCGCCGGCCCCAGATCGGCGACACCCGGCCGGCGCCCGCCCCCGCTCCGGCGACGGCCGGCAGCGGCGCGGGCGGCTCGTCGACCCCGGCCGGCGAGGGCGGCGCCCCTCGCAAGCGCCGTCGTCGTGGCGGGCGCGGGCGCGGCGGCTCCGGCGGTGGCGGCGGTGGCGGCGGCGAGGCACGCGCCGGGGGTGGGCAGAACGGGGCCCAGGGCGGCGGTCCGGGCGGCCAGGGACGCAACCGCGGCGGTCGCTCCGGCGCGACCCCCAAGCCGGTCACGGCCATCACCGACGACGCCCCGGTCGACCTCGACGAGGAGACCCTGAGCAGCCGCCGCGGCAAGGAGCGCAAGGGCCGCCCGGTGGGCCGGTACCTCATGGCCGTGCACGTGCAGGCCGAGGCCACCCAGATCGCCGTGCTCGAGGGCCGGTCGCTCATCGAGCACTACGTGTCGCGCCCCGCCGACGCCGTGGCCCAGATCCACGGCAACATCTACCTCGGACGGGTCCAGAACGTGCTGCCGGGCATGGAGGCGGCGTTCATCGACATCGGCACGCCCAAGAACGCCGTGCTCTACCGGGGCGACACCCGCTACGACCCCGAGGACCTCGAGAACAAGGGCTCCGACCTGCGGATCGAGCAGATCCTGAAGGCCCGCCAGACCATCCTGTGCCAGGTCACCAAGAACCCCATCGGGGCCAAGGGCGCCCGGCTCACCCAGGAGGTGTCGCTGCCGGGCCGCTTCGTGGTCCTGGTGCCCAACAGCACCACCTACGGCATCTCCAAGCGCCTGCCCGACAACGAGCGCAAGCGCCTGCGCCAGATCCTCGACAAGGCCAAGCCCGAGCGCCACGGCCTGATCGTGCGCACCGCCGCCGAGGGCATCTCCGCCGAGGAGCTCCAGCGAGACGTCGCCCGCCTGGCCACCCAGTGGGAGCAGATCGAGGCCCTCGCCGCCCGGTCCCAGGCCCCCGCGCTGCTCTACCAGGAGCCCGACATGGCGCTTCGGGTCATCCGCGAGGAGTTCAACCAGGACTACCGCCAGGTGGTGATCGACGACGACGCGCTCTTCGAGGAGGTGCGCGACTACGTCCGCAGCATCTCGCCGGCGCTGGTGGAGCGGGTGGAGCGCTACGACCCCGCCGAGCACGGCGACCTGCCGATCTACGAGCAGTTCCACGTGCACGAGCAGCTCCACAAGGCCCTCGATCGCAAGGTGTGGCTCCCCTCGGGCGGCTCGCTCATCATCGAGCGCACCGAGGCGCTCACGGTGATCGACGTCAACACCGGCAAGAACGTGGGCAAGTCGAGCCTCGAGGAGACGGTGTTCCGCAACAACCTCGAGGCCGCCGAGGAGGTGGCGCGCCAGCTGCGCCTGCGAGACATCGGCGGGATCATCGTCATCGACTTCATCGACATGGAGATCAAGGCCAACCGCGAGAAGGTCATCGCCACGTTCCGCCAGGCGCTCTCGCGCGACAAGACCCGCACGCAGGTGTTCGACATCTCCGAGCTGGGCCTGGTGGAGATGACCCGCAAGCGGATCGGGGAGGGGCTGATCGAGTCGCTGTCCACCGGCTGCCCCACCTGCGACGGACGGGGCTTCGTGTTCGACCAGGGGCTCATCGGCAGCTGACCCGGGCCGGGCCGGGTTGGCCCGGCGGGTCCCCGGCCCCTACGATTGTCCCTCGGCCCAGTGGGCCCCAGTTCGAACGCGCGAAGGCAGAAGCATGTACGCAGTCATCAAGACCGGTGGGAAGCAGTACCGGGTGACCGAGGGGCAGGAGCTCCAGGTCGAGAAGCTCGACGTCAGCGAGGGCGAGGTCACCCTCACCCCCGTGCTCCTGGTCGACGGCGACACCGTGGTGTCCGCTCCCAGCGAGCTCGCCGGCGCGTCGGTCACCGCGAACGTGGTCGGCGCCGCCAAGGGCCCCAAGATCACCGGCTTCACGTACAAGAACAAGACCAACAGCTCCAAGCGCTGGGGTCACCGCCAGCAGTACGCCACCATCCAGATCACCGGCATCAAGAAGGGCTGAACCCATGTCGAAGACCAAGGGCGGCGGTTCCACCCGGAACGGCCGTGACTCCAACGCCCAGCGCCTCGGCGTGAAGGCCTACGACGGCACGGCCGTGTCGGCCGGCTCCATCCTCGTCCGCCAGCGCGGCACCCGCTTCCACCCCGGTGAGAACGTGGGCCGCGGGGGCGACGACACGCTGTTCGCCACGGCCGACGGCCGGGTCAAGTTCGGCCGCCGTGGCGGCCGCAAGCTGGTGGACGTCCTCCCGATCGAGGACTGACCCGCCGGCGGCCGCCCACGTGTGGCCGGAGCGCTTGACGGAGGCCCCCGCTCGGCGGGGGCCTCGTCGCGTCCGGGGCCAGACGGTGCCCGGTCAGACGGTGCGGGGGAGCGCGCTCGGCGACCACCCGAGCAGGTCCAGCGCGCACCGGTGGGCGAAGCGATCGGTCATGCCCGACACGTAGCGCACCGCCGCCGCGGTGGCCTCGGGCGATCCGGGTGCGAGGCCGGCGCCGTCGGGGAGGGCCTGCGGGTCGGTGAGGAAGTGCTCGGCGAGCGCGGCGATGAGCCGGGCCGCCCGATCGGCCTGGTCCACCGCCTCCGGGCGCAGGTAGATGCGCTCGTAGTTGAACGCCCGGAAGGCGGCCAGGGCGCCGGCCTCGGGCTCGCGCAGCCCCACCGTGCCCGTGGTGGCGATGGTGTCCACCATGGCGGTGATGAAGCCGTGGAGCTGGGTGCGCCGGTCTGCCCCCACCACCTGCACGACCTCGGCGGGCAGCTCGTGGGGTGCCACGAG
>JAHBSN010000371.1 GCA_019639095.1 Actinomycetota bacterium | reverse complement strand
CCGGCCCACACCGACGGCGGTGGGGTGGCCCTCGCCTCCCCGTCGAACGAGAGCATCTGGGCGGGCGGCGCCGACCTCGCCCGCGAGGTGAACGCCCTGGTGCGGGCCTCGTCCGCCGACGTGGTGGTGCTGCTCGGCCCCGGGACCGAGCCGCTGCACGACGGCTGGCTGGCGCGCCTGGCCGCCGCCGCGGCCGACGACGACGTCGTGGCGGCCACCCCCCTGGTGCTGCACCCCGAGCGGCCCCTGCGCGAGGCCACCCCCCACGACCTGCTGGTGCGGGCGGCGGGCCTGCGCGTCGAGGTGGTCGGCGGCGCCCCGGTGGCCGTCGCCCGCCACGCCGGCGAGCCGCCGAACCTGGCCGCCGCCCCCGAGGACGTCGATGCCGCGCCGGCCACCGCGGTGGCGGTGGCCCGGTCGGCCTGGATGGCCGTCGGCGGCCTCGGCTCGTCGGCCGACCTCGACGCCGCAGTGTTCGACCTCTGCACCCGACTGCGACGGCACGGCGCCATCCGCGCCGTCGCCGGCTCGGTGGTGGCCGACCACGCACCCGTCCGCTCGGCCGCCGACCTCGCCGGCCCGCTCGCCCCCGACGGCCTGGCGTGGCGTCGCCTGGTGGACGCCCACGGGCCCGCGCTGGTGCGCGCCACCGGCGCCGTGCCCCCCGGCACGTGGACCGTGTCGGTCACCACCGCCGCCCCGTCGCGCAAGGTCGCATCGGTCTCGGGCGACTGGCACTACGCCGGCCTGTTCGCCGCCGCCCTGGCCCGGGCGGGCCACCGTGCCCGGGTCTGCTCCATCGAGGAGGCCAACGACCCCGCCGAGCGGGCGTGCGACCTGCGGGTGGTCCTGCGCGGGCTCGAGCCGGTGCGGCGCACCGCCGGCCAGCGTCACGTGCTGTGGGTGATCAGCCACCCCGAGGCGCTCGAGGCCGAGGAGTGCGACGCCGCCGACCTCGTGGTGGTGGCCTCGCACCGCTACGCCGCCCACCTCCGCACCCTCACCGACACACCCGTGGAGGTCCTGCTCCAGGCCACCGACCCCGCCCACTTCCGGCCGGTCACGCCCAGCCTCGCCCACCACCACCGCGTCGCCGTGGTGGCCAACACCCGGGGGTTCTCGCGGCCGGCGGTGGCCGACGCCCTCGCCGGCGGCCTCGGCCCGGCGGTGCACGGCACCGGGTGGGAGGGGCTGGTGCCCCCGGGCGTGGTGTGCGCCGACTACGTGCCCTTCGACGAGCTCCCCACGGTCTACGCCTCGGCGGAGGTGGTGCTGAACGACCACTGGGAGACCATGCGGCGCTGGGGGTTCCTGTCCAACCGGCTCTTCGACGTGCTCGCGTGCGGCACGCCCGTGGTCTCCGACGACCTGCCCGAGGTGGCGGAGGTGTTCGGCGAGCTGGTGCCCACCTGGGAGACCCCCGGCCAGCTCCGAGACGTGGTGGTGGGCCTGCTCGCCGACCCCCGGGGCACCGCAGCGCGGGTCGCCGAGGCCCGAGAGCTGGTGCTGGCGTCGCACACCATGGACCACCGCGTCGCGGAGCTGACCGAGCTGCTCGAGCGCCACGAGCTCGTGCCCGGGGACGGGGCCGGACCCACCCGGTGAGCTCGGGGCCCGCCGACCCGATCCGCGTCCTGCACCTGGTCAAGGGGCTGGAGGCCGGCGGCCTCGAGGAGCTGCTCGTCCAGGCCGCCCGCCACCGCGACCGGACCGCCTTCGCCTACGAGGTGGCCCACCTGCTCGGCTCCCACGTCGCCCGGGTGCCCGACCTGGAAGCCGAGGGCGTGCCCGTCACCTGCCTGCACGGCGATCGGCCCGTCGATCCGCGCTGGCTCGGCCGGCTGCGCCGCCTCGTGCTCGATCGCCCCATCCACGTGGTCCACGCCCACGCCCCGCTCGTGGCGTCCGGCGCCCGGGCCGTGCTCGCCACCGTCCCCGCCCGGCAGCGCCCGAAGCTGGTGGTCACGCTCCACAACCAGTGGGAGAGCCACCACGTGGCGGTGCGGGCCCTCGACCGCGCCACCTGGCGCCGCGACGACGCCCGCCTCACCGTCTCCGAGGCGGTCCGGCGCTCGCTGCCCGAGCCCGCCGCCGCCCGCGCCACCACCCTCGTCCACGGGATCGACGTGGCCGAGCTGCGATCCCGCGCCGATCGCACGGGGGTGCGGGCCGAGCTCGGCGTGGCCGACCACGAGGTGCTGGTGGCCACGGTGGCCAACCTGCGGGGCACGAAGGGCTACCCCGACCTGATCGAGGCCGCCGCCGAGGTGGTGCGCCACCACCCCGAGGCCCGGTTCGCGTCGGTGGGCCAGGGGCCGATGCTGGCCGAGCTGGAGGCGGCCCGCCACCAGGCCGGGCTGGGCGATCGCTTCCGGTTCCTCGGCTACCGGCCCGACGCCGCCCGCATCGTGTCGGGCGCCGACGTGTTCTGCCTCTCGTCGCACCACGAGGGCCTGCCGGTGGCGCTCATGGAGGCGCTGGCGCTGGGCGTGCCCGTGGTGGCCACCGACGTCGGGGGCATCGCCGAGCTGGTGCACGACGGGGAGCAGGGGCTGGTGGTGCCGCCCCATCGGCCCGACCGGCTGGCGGAGGCGCTCGGCGCCGTGGTCGCCGACCCCGCCCAGCGGGCTCGGCTCGCCGAGGGGGCCCGGGCGCGCGGCGAGGAGCTCGACGCCGGCGCCGCCACCGCCGCGGTGGAGGCGCTCTACCGTCGTCTGGTGGGCCGCTGAGGGAGGCTCAGATGGCCACGAGGGCGGCCACCAGCTCCTCCAGCGCCTCGGCGTGGTGGCGCAGCGGCGGGAGGCCCTGGAGGCGCAGGGCGGCCCCGTCGAGCTCGGAGTTGGCCGGGCGCGGGGCCGGGCGCGGGGGATCGAGCTCGTGGGTGGCGATCGGCCGGACGCGGCCCGGGTCGTGGCCCGCGAAGCCGAGGATCTCCCGCACGAACTCGTACCAGCTGACCGCCCCGCCGTTGGTGGCGTGGAACGTCCCGTGGTGCTCGCCCGACACGAGCTCCACGAGGGTGGCGGCCAGGTCGCCCGCCATGGTGGGGCAGCCCACCTGGTCGGTCACGAACGCGAGCTGGCGATCGGGCTCGGCGGCGAGCTTGAGCACCGTCTTCACGAGGTTGGCGCCGTGGAAGCCGCACACCCACGACGTGCGGACCACGAGGTCGAGCGGGCCGGCCTCCTGCTCGCCCGCCTCCTTCGA
>JAHBSN010000370.1 GCA_019639095.1 Actinomycetota bacterium | reverse complement strand
CACGGGTCGGCCACGTCGCCGATCTACGCCGCCCACGACGCCGGGATCCCGGTGCACGTCTGGGTGGACGAGACCCGGCCCCGCAACCAGGGCGCCCGCCTGACCGCGTGGGAGCTGGGCCAGCACGGCGTGCCCCACACGCTGGTGGCCGACAACGCCGGTGGCCACCTCATGCAGCACGGCCAGGTCGACCTGGTGATCACCGGCACCGATCGGACGAGCGCCACGGGCGACGTCGCCAACAAGATCGGCACCTACCTCAAGGCCCTGGCCGCCCACGACAACGGCGTGCCGTTCTACGTGGCCCTGCCGTCCTCGACGATCGACTGGGACCTCGCCGACGGGCTGGGCGGCACGCCGATCGAGGCGCGATCGGGCGACGAGGTCACCCGCATGGAGGGCATGGCCGACGACGGCACCGTGGTGGAGGTGCGCATCGCCCCCGAGGGGACGCCGGCGGCCAACCACGCGTTCGACGTGACGCCGGCGCGCCTCGTGACGGCGCTCGTGACCGAGCGGGGGATCTGCCCCGCCACCGCCGAGGGCATCGCCGCCCTCTTCCCCGATCGAGGAGAGGTGCCCGCATGAGGTCTCGCTGGGACGACGCCGAGGCCACCTCGTTCGCCGGCCCGATCGGCGAGTGCGTGTACTGCACCCGGTTGATCGGCAGCGACCCGTCGCTCGTGCTGCACGGCGGCGGCAACTCGTCGGTGAAGGCGCCGGTGGCCGACATCACCGGGCGGCCGGTGGACGCCATCCACGTGAAGGGCTCCGGCTGGGACATGGGGACCATCGCCGCCGCCGGGCTGGCGCCGTTGCACCTGCCGCGCCTGCACGACCTGCTCGCCCTCGACGCGCTGAGCGATCCCGACATGATGCGCGAGCTGGCCGCCGCCAAGCTCGACCCCGGGGCCCCGAACCCGTCGGTGGAGTCGCTCCTGCACGCGTTCCTCCCGCACCGGGCCGTGCAGCACAGCCACGCCGATGCCATCATCAACCTCACCAACCTCGGTGATGGCGAGGCCGTGGTGCGCGAGGTCTACGGCGACGACGTGGTCGTGGTGCCCTACGTGATGCCCGGGTTCGACCTGGCCCGGGCCGTGCGGGACCTCTGGCCCGAGGCCGCCCACGCCGGCACCGTGGGCATGGTGCTGCTCAACCACGGGCTGTTCACCTTCGGCGACGACTCGGCCACCGCCTACCGCCGCCACGTCGACCTCATCACCCGCGCCGAGACGTGGCTCGATCGCCACGCGCCGGTGGCCGAGGCCCGGCCGGACGGGCCGAGCCCGGTGCCCGCGCTCGAGGAGCTGGCCGAGCTGCGGCGGCTGCTGTCGGAGGTGGCCGGGCGTCCGATGGTGGTGCAGCGCGACGCCTCGCCGGCCGCGGTGGCGTTCGCCACTCGACCCGACGTGGCGTCGCTCGCCACGCGGGGTCCGCTCACGCCCGACCACGTGATCCGCACCAAGCGGGTGGCCCTCGTCGGGCGCGACGTGCACGGCTACGCCGCCGAGTACGAGGCGTACGTGGCGCGCAACCGGCATCGGGCCCGCACCGAGCTGGTGGCGCTGGATCCGGCCCCGCGCGTGGTGGTTGATCCCGAGCTCGGGGTGCTCGCCGCCGGACCGACCGTGGCCGATGCCCGCATCGCCGGCGACATCTACCGCCACACCATGCCGGTGCTGGAGCGGGCCGAGGACCACCTGGGCGGCTACGTCGCCCTGCCCGAGGGCGACCTGTTCGACCTCGAGTACTGGGACCTCGAGCAGGCCAAGCTGGCCAAGGGCGGGTCCTCGCCCCGGTTCGCCGGGATGGTCGGCGTTGTCACCGGCGCCGCATCGGGGATCGGGCGGGCGTGCGCCGAGCGCCTCCTGGCCGACGGGGCGTGCGTGGTGGGGATCGACGTCTCCCCGTCGGTCGTCGACGTCTCCGGTGCGCCGGGCTGGCTCGGGGTGGTGGGCGACGTGACCGACGCCGACGTGCAGCGGGGCGCCCTGCGCGCCGCGGTCGAGTCCTTCGGCGGGATCGACCTCGCCGTGGTCTCCGCGGGGATCTTCGGGGCGTCGGCGCCGATCGCCGCGCTCGACCCCGACGAGTGGCGACGGGTGCTCGGCCTCAACCTCGACGCCTCGGTGCAGGTGCTCGCCGACCTCCACCCGCTGCTGCGCCGCTCGCCGGTGGGCGGACGGGTCGTGGTGATCGGGTCGAAGAACGTGCCGGCCCCCGGCCAGGGCGCGGTGGCATACTCCTCGTCGAAGGCGGCGCTCACCCAGGCGGCCCGCATCGCCGCCCTCGAGTGGGCGCCCGACGCCATCCGCGTCAACGTGGTCCACCCCGACGCCGTGTTCGACACCGGCCTCTGGACCGCCGACCTGCTGGCCGAGCGGGCTGAGCGCTACGGCCTCACCGTCGACGAGTACAAGCGCCGCAACCTGCTCGGCATGGAGGTGACCTCGGCGCAGGTGGCCGCCACCGTGGCCGCCCTGCTCTCCGATGACCTCGCCGCCACCACCGGCGCCCAGGTGGCCATCGACGGCGGCAACGACCGCGTCATCTGAGCCTGTCACCCACCGTCGGCATGCTTCGGTGCATGTCCGACTCCTCATCTCCGACCGTGCTCCCGACCCTGAGCGGCCGCCCGCTGCGCTACCTGCTGAGCCTGCACCTGCGGTCGGCGGGCCCGCTCAGCGTCGCTGAGCTGGTCGCGCGCGTGGAGGCCGACGGCTTCGTGCTCGGCGATCGTGCCGGGAAGTTGGTCTCGGACTCCCTGCGCTGGGAGATCGGCCGCCGCCGGGCCGTTCGCCTCGGCCGCGGCCGCTACGGCCCGGGCATCGTCCCCAGACAGACCCTGAGCCGGATGGTCACCGCCGTCGACGCCGAGCGTCGCCGGCTGCGCGAGACCTCGGGACGGTGGTGACCTCCGATCGTCCGGTCACGCACCTGGTTACCCCCGTCCGCCCACGACAAGCGACAAGCGACAAGCGACAAGCGGTGGACGCCCTGCCTGCACTTGTCGGCCCGGCCGTCGCGACGTTGCTCGCCCACCCGGAGCGACGAGCGGCACGTGAGGGAGGCGCTGCGTCGGCGACCGTGGCTCCTGGACCCAGCCGGGCCGCTCATCCCCGGCGAGGTTCGGCCGATTGCAGCCGGTGGAACCGGGCGGCTCTGATTCGGTTGTGTCGTTCGCACTGCACCGGCGTGGTACGGCGGCGTCGGTGTTCGTGTCGT
>JAHBSN010000037.1 GCA_019639095.1 Actinomycetota bacterium | reverse complement strand
CCCGCGTGACCTCCAGCACCTGGTCGGCGGCCACGTCGGTCAGGACCTGGCGCTCGCCGTCGGGCCAGTGCACCTCGAGGCGGGGGATCGAGGCGACCGAGCCCAGTCCCAGGTGCAGGTCGGTCGGGTCGCCGCTCTGGAACGACCCGCTGCCGTGGACCTGCAGCCGCCGGGGCGGCTGGCCGTCCCCCAGGTCGGCGAGGACAACCGCACCGATCGCGAACCGGTTGGCCCCGGTGGGCTGGCGCAGGCGGATGGTGAGGCGGTGGGTGGTGGGACCCGCAGGGGTGTCGTTGCGGTACATGACCGGGGGGTCCTCGGTGGGCGTGAGGACGAGGTCCAGGTCGCCGTCGCCGTCGGCGTCGAAGGCCACCACGCCCTTGCCGTTGGTGCGGTCGTCGATGCCCACGAGCGCGGCGGCCTCGGGCCATGCGCCGTCGGGGTTGCCGAGGAACAGGCGGTTCGGGTCGCCGTCGAAGTGGGCGCGGAACGATGCCGACTTGGCGTCGGTCTGGCCGTACTGCCCGCCGAGCTCGCGGAACCCGTTCACCTGGAACAGGTCCCGGTGGCCGTCGTCGTTGAGGTCCTGGCCCACGGCGCCCCACCCCCAGCCGCCGTCGCGCACGCCGAACCGGTCGGTGGCGTCGGTGAACCGGCCCGTGCCGTCGCCCAGGAAGAGGCGGTTGCCGGTGCAGCCGACGGTGAACATCGGGATCGGGCAGTCGGGCTCGTCGTGGGGGTAGCCGATGGCGCTGATGAACCAGTCGACGTGGCCGTCGCCGTCGAGGTCCTCCACCACCGAGCCCATGCCGTTCTCGTCGGTGCCCAGCCCGGCCTCGGTCGTGATGTCCTGCCACCCCTTGCCCTCGAGGTTGCGGAACAGGTAGCTCGAGCAGAAGTCGCCGGTGATGAACAGGTCCTCCCAGCCGTCGCCGTCGGCATCGGCGAACACGGGCTGGAATCCCGCGATCTGGTCGGCGTCGATGTTCGAGCCCACCAGCTCGTCGACGAAGCGGCCGCCGCCCAGGTTCTCGTAGAGCCGCATCAGCGAGCGCGGGGCGGTGCCGGTCGGGGTCATCGCCTCCTTCGGCCGGCGGGCGCACAGGTCGGCGTGGCCGCCGTTGGGGGTGGGCTCCACGGGCAGCCGCGTGGACACCTCGGGTCGGTACCACTGGAGCACCGCGAGGTCGAGGTCGCCGTCGTGGTCCCAGTCGGCCACCCCGGCGCCGTAGGAGAGGGTGCCGGGCAGGCCGGCCACGAAGGGCGGCATGACGAGGTTCGCCGCCTCGGTGCCGTCGGTGAAGTGGCCGGTGCCGTCGTTGACGAGCAGGGTGTGGCGGCCGTTGCCGGCGCCGGTGGTGAACAGGTCGAGGTCCCCGTCGCCGTCGAGGTCGGCCCACAGCGCCGCCGCCGAGCCGTCGGCCACGTCGGTGCCGCCCACCCCGGCCTCGGCGGCCACGTCGGTGAAGTGGCCGGTGCCGTCGTTGCGCATGAGGCGGTTGGGCAGGCCGAGTCGGGTGATGAACAGGTCCTGGTCGCCGTCGCCGTCGTAGTCGGCCGCCGCCACGCCGCCGGTGACCACGTCGCCCTGGTCGGGGGTGTCGGCCGAGTGGGGTTCGGCCAGCCCGGCCTCGGCGGTCACGTCGGTGAAGGCGAGCCCGTTGCGCAGGGTGGCGGGATCGGGGGCCGGGGCCGCCTTCGGGGGCGTGGTGGTGGAGGACGTGGTGGTGGCTCGGGGCGCCGCCGTGGTGGGGATCGTGGGCGCGCCGGCCGAAGCGTCGTCGTCGCCGCGCGCCGTCACCAGCCACGCCCCGGCCAGGAGCACCACCGCGGCGAGCGCGGCCACCAGTTGCGAACGGCGGGCGTTCGGCACGGCTTCCCCCTGGCCCGCCGGCCGATCCGGCGCGTGCCGGGTCCAACCGTAGACTTCACCCGGACGGTCGAGGCGGTCGCCCCGACCGGCCGAGCCACCACCGCGGGGAGGTGAAACCCCTGACCACCGTCGACGCTGCCGAGGAGGTCCCGTCGGCCGGTGCGGGTCCGTCCCCCCACCCGGGAGCCGGTCCGGCCGAGCCGGCCACCAACCCGCCGCGCTCGGTCCGCGTGGGCGGGCGCCGCTACCCGGTGCTGCTGCCCAACCCCCGGGACCCGCGCATGCACGTGGCCGCCGTGGTGGTGTCGGTGCAGGTGCTGGGCCAGGTGGTGCTCGGCTTCGACGTGTCGATCGCCCAGATCCTGCTCTCGATCGGCACCGCCGCCGTCCTCGAGCTGGCCATCGTGGCCCGCACCCGTGGGGTCATCGCCTGGCCGGCGAGCGCCATGCTCACCGGCAACGGCGTGGCCCTGCTGCTGCGGGTGCCCGGCACCGAGCACGGCGACTGGTGGAGCCTGCGGGGCTGGCAGTTCTTCGTGGCGGCGTCGGGCATCGGTCTGCTGTCGAAGTACGCGGTGCGCGTCGACGACCGGCCGCTGTTCAACCCCTCCAACTTCGGCCTGGTGGTGGTGTTCCTCGTGTTCGGGTCCCAGCACGCCGACCCCCAGGACCTGTGGTGGGGACCGTGGCGGCCGGCGCTGGCGATCACCGTCGCCGTGATCGCCGTGGGCGGGCTCACCCTGGCCTGGCGCATCCGGCTGTTCTCGGTGGCGGTCACGTTCTGGGCGGCGTTCGCGGCCGGCATCGCCGTGCTCGCGGCCGGCGGCCACGCCATCCTCGCCCGGTGGCACCTGGGCCCGGTGTCGGACTGGGCGTACTGGTGGGTCTTCGTGCTCTCGCCCGAGATCATGATCTTCGTCTTCTTCATGATCACCGACCCGGGCACCGCGCCGCGGCCCCGCGTGGCCCGGCCGGTCTACGCCGCCGCCGTCGCGGTGCTGGCGGCGGTGCTCGCCGGGTTCCAGCGCACCGAGTTCGCCACCAAGGTCTCGCTGCTGGTGGCCCTCACGCTCGTCTGCGGGGCCCGGCCGCTGCTCGAGCGGTGGTTCGCCGACGAGCGCTTCACCCACGGCCGCAACCGGTGGGTCCGTCCCCGAGGTCCCGACGGCACGGCGCTGCGGCCCACCTTCGCCGGGGTTGGGCTGGTGGCGGTGGCCGCGCTGGTGTCGGCCGGCGCCATCCACCTGGCCGGCCGGACCACCCACGGCGCGGTCCGCTCGTCGGTGGTCGACGTCGGACGGGCCGGCGCGGGCCAGCGGCCCGACGTCGACCTGCCGGCCGGTGCGGTGCCCACGCCCACCGTCGATGCCGCCCTGCGGGACATCGACGGCGCCGTCACCGACGCCGAGGCCCGGGCCCTCGTGCGGGACCTCGTGGCCGGTCTTGCCATCGAGGCCGACGCGGTGCGCCGCGGCGACGCCGACCTGGCGGCCACCGCGGCGTTCGGCGCCCGCCTGGCCGACCTCGAGGCCCAGATCGACGCCCAGGAGGGCGCCGCCGCCCGCACCGTCACCACCTACGACCTGCGCTCGGCCCACGTGGTGCTGCTGAAGGATCCGGTCAACCCGCAGTCGGTCCCGCAGCTCGGCGTGGTGGCCTCCGGCGAGGTCACCACCGCCACCAGCGACCCGGCCGATCCCGAGGCGGTGGCCGACCGCAGCACCGAGCCGTTCGAGGGCGTGTTCCTCGTGACCCGCGTGGGCGAGCACTACCTGGTGGGGGCGCTGCTGCCGGCCGACACGCCGATGCGCGTGCGGGGCGGCTGACCAGGCCGCTCGCGCCCGGCCGACGTGCCACAGTGTCGGCCCATGGGTTCCGTCCTCCCCGCAGGTCGGCTGGCGGTGGGCATCCAGCTCCCGATCCAGTCGAAGTCCACGAACTACGTCGAACCGTGGGAGGAGCACGCCGGCGCCGCCGAGCTCGCCGCCGTGGCCCGCGCCGCCGACGCCGCCGGGCTCTTCTACGTGGCCGTCTGCGACCACGTCGCCATCCCGGCCGAGAAGGCCCCGGAGATGAGCACCGAGTGGTGGGACACGGTGGCCACCCTCGGCTGGCTCGCCGGGATCACCGAGCACGTCCGGTTGCTCAGCCACGTGTACGTGCCCGCCTACCGGCACCCCCTCGCGGTGGCCAAGGCGTTCTCCACCCTCGACGTGGTCTCGGGCGGCCGGGTGATCATGGGCGTGGGCGCCGGGCACGTGGCCGGCGAGTTCGAGGTGCTGGGCGTGCCCTTCGCCGAGCGCGGCCGCCTGCTCGACGAGTCGATCGACGCGCTGCGCGCCGCCTTCGCCGAGGACTACCCGACGCTGCCCGGCCCGCGCTGGCCGGCGGCCGACGTCGGCCAGCACCCCCGCCCGATCCAGGAGGACGGCCCGCCGATCTGGGTGGGCGGCTCCTCGCCGGCCGCCATCCGCCGCGCCGCGCTGCGGGGCGACGGCTGGCTGCCACAGGGCCCCGTGACGCCCGAGATCGTGGCCTCGATCCACGAGCAGCGCCTCGCCGCCGGACGCCACGACGCGTTCGACATCGGGGCGTTCGTGGGCCCGTCCTACGTCGGCGAGCCCGACTGGGACCTCGGCGGCCGGGCGCTCACCGGCAGCCCCGAGAAGCTGGCCCACGTGCTGGGCAAGTTCTCGGCCATGGGGGTCGGCCACGTGCAGATCCGGTTCCGCTCCCGCTCGGCCGACGAGCTGGTGGACCAGATCGCTCGCTTCGGCGCCGAGGTCCTCCCGCTCCTGGGCTGACCTCGCCCGCTCGTCTCCCCGCCCCATCCCCGCCAACCGGAGGTTCCCGTGCTGCTCGAAGGCAAGGTCGCGATCGTCTCGGGCATCGGCCCGGGCATGGGGCGCGACATCTCGCTCGCGTTCGCCCGCGAGGGGGCCGACGTGGCCCTCGGCGGGCGCACGGCGGCCAAGCTCGAGGCGCTTGCCGCCGAGGTCGAGGCCCTCGGGCGCCGGGCCCTGCCCGTGGTGTGCGACATCGCCGACGAGGCGGCGTGCGCCGCCGCCGTCGATCGGGTGGCCGCCGAGCTGGGCCGGGTCGACGTGCTGGTCAACAACGCCTACGACGGCGGCGACGCCAAGGCGTTCGTGGACGCCGACCTCGACGACTGGCGCCGGACCATGGAGGTGAACCTGTTCGGCACGCTCGCCATGACCCGTGCCGCGGTGCCCCACCTCGAGGCGAGCGGCGACGGCCGGGTCATCATGATCAACACCATGTCCACCCAGCGGATCCAGCCGCGCTGGGGGGCCTACGCCGCCTCCAAGGGCGCGCTCGCCACGGTGACCAAGACCCTGGCGATGGAGCTCGGTCCCAAGGGCATCCGGGTGAACGGCATCCACCCGGGGTACATCTACGGCGACTCGGTGGAGTGGTACTTCAACCACCTCGCCGAGAAGCGGGGGATCACGTTCCAGGAGGTCTACGACGAGGTGGCATCGGAGACCTGCCTGGGCTACCTGCCCCACTCGGAGGAGATCGCCGGCACCGCCGTCTACTTCGCCTCCCCGCTCGCCCGACCCGTCACCGGCCAGATGATCGGCGTGAACGCCGGCCACTGGTTCAACGGCTGAAGCACCCTCATCGCCCCGGAGGTTCCCCCGTGAAGCTGTTCGCGTTCGTCAAGCGCAAGGAAGGCATGACCCGCGAGGAGTTCCTCGACCACTGGCACCACCGCCACGGCCCGCTCATCCGCGACACGCCGGGCCTCGGCGACCGCACCATCCGCTACGAGCAGCACCCCGCCCGCAAGGACGACACCTCGGGCTGGGACGGCGTGGCCGTGCAGGAGTTCGCGTCGTGGAACGACTTCGTGGCCATGCTGTCCGGGGAGGCCGGGGCCGCCATGCGGGCCGACGAGGCCAACTTCCTCGATCCGTCGAGCATCAAGGTCGTCTTCACCGAGGGCACCGTGGTCGTGATCGGCGACGAGGTCGAGGGCGAGTCGCGGTGAGCCGCTTCGCCGGCCACCGGGCGGTGGTCACCGGTGGCGGCTCGGGCATCGGCGCCGCCACCTGCCGGCTCCTCGCCCGCGAGGGCGCCACGGTCACGGTGCTCGATCGAGACGGCGCCTCGGCCGCCGCCGTGGCCGAGGAGGTCGGCGGTCGCGCCGCGGTGGTCGACGTGCGCGACGGCGATGCCGTCACCGCCGCCATCGCCGCCGCCGCCGAGGCCATGGGCGGTCTCACCGACCTCGTGAACAACGCCGGGGTGGGCACGGCCCGGCCGCTGATCGAGTACTCCGACAAGCAGTGGGAGCTGCTCATCGGGGTGAACCTCACCGGCACGTTCCACGGGATCCGCGCCGCCGCTCCGATCATGCTCGCCGCCGGCGGTGGGGCCATCGTCAACAACGCCTCGCTCACCGGCCTGCGGCCGACGCGGGGCGAGGGGCCGTACTCGGCGGCCAAGGCCGGGGTCCTCAACCTGACCCAGACCGCCGCCCTCGAGCTGGCGCCCACCATCCGGGTCAACGCCGTGGCCCCCGGCATGGTCCACACCCCGTTGACCGACATCGTCGTGGCCAACGACGGCTGGCGGGCCGCCGCCGAGTCCGGCACGCCGGCGGGTCGGGTGGGCACCGCCGACGAGGTGGCCGAGGTGATCGCCTTCCTGTGCAGCGACGCCGCGTCCTACGTGACCGGCCAGTCGATCGTGGTCGACGGCGGGTCGGTCCTGCCGAGCCTCCAGTCCGACGCCCTGCTGCGAGCCATCTCCGAGTCGGGCTTCGGGTGATGCCGTGAACGATGCCGACCACGTGCGCAACCTGCTCGGGCGCTACGCCGAGCGGATCGATGCCGGCGACTTCGAGGGCGTGGGCGCCCTGTTCGCCCGAGGCGCGCTGGCCGGCGCCGACGGCCCGCCGTTCGCCTCCGGTGCCACCGCCGTGGCCACCTTCTACGCGTCAGGCACCCAGCTGCACGGCGGCTCGCCCCGCACCAAGCACCTCGTGTCGGGCACGGTGCTCGAACCCCCGTCGCCCGACGGCACCCGCACGGTCCGGTCGTCCTACCTCGTGCTGCAGGCCACCGACGGGCAGCCGCTCCAGCCCATCATCACCGGCCGCTACGTCGACACCTTCGCCCGGTCCGGCGACGACACCGACCACGAGCGCGACGGCGGCTGGTTCTTCCTGCTGCGCCGCTTCCACGTCGACCTCGTGGGCGACCTGAGCCGCCACCTCGTGCAGCCCGACCTCGCCGGGCCACCGGTACCCTCGGACGGGTGACGGGCACCACGCAGCCACCGCTGGTGCGGCGCCACGACGTCGACCACGTGGCCACCCTCACCCTGGACCGGCCCGAGGCCCGCAACGCCCTCTCCCTCGCCCTGCTCGAAGAGCTCGGCGACGCCTTCGCCTCGGTGCACCGGGACCCGTCGGTGCACGTGGTCGTGCTCGCCGCCGAGGGGCCGGCCTGGTGCGCCGGGCACGACCTGCGCGAGCTGGCGGGCCTCCCCGACGAGGCGGCCCGCCTCGCCCTGTTCCAGCGGTGCTCGGACCTCATGGTGGCGATCGCCACCCTGCGCCAGCCGGTGATCGCGCAGGTGCACGCCATGGCCACCGCCGCCGGCTGCCAGCTCGTGGCCACCTGCGACCTGGCCGTGGCCGGCGAGTCGGCCCGCTTCGCCACGCCCGGCGTCGGCATCGGCCTGTTCTGCACCACGCCGATGGTGGCGCTGAGCCGCGCCGTCGCCCCCAAGCACGCCATGGAGCTGCTCCTCACCGGCGACCCGATCGGCGCGCACGAGGCCGCCCGCATCGGCCTGGTCAACCGGGTGGTCCCCGACGGCCTCCTCGCCGCTGCCACCGCGGAGCTGGCCGCCACGATCGCCGCCCGGTCGCCCGACGCGGTGGCGGTCGGCAAGGCCGCCGGAGCCCGCCAGCGCGGCCTCTCGCTCGTGGACGCCTACGCCGACGCGTCCCGGGTGATGGCCGAGAACCTCGGCCGCCCCGACGCGGTGGAGGGCATCGACGCGTTCCTGCACAAGCGCCCGCCGCGCTGGACCGAACCCGGAGGAGCCCCGTGACCACCCCAGCCGATGCCCTGCGACCGCTCCTCTACGGCGACGTGTCGCTCGACGAGTGGCCGATGGGAGACGACCAGACCGAGGAGCCCTGGACGTCGTTCGTGCGCGCCCGGCGCCACCTGGCCGACGGCGACCAGGACCTTGCGGCACGGCTGTGGTTCGCCATCGCCGCCGACGAGTCGCTCGAGGCCCGCAACCGGCTCCAGGCGTGGCACTTCCTCCGGTCGATCAACATCCATCCCGACGAGGCCACCGTGGCCCGCCAGGCGTGGGGCGTGCTGGTGGAGGTGCCCGTCGACGACGGCCTGGACGTGCTCGCCGCCTACCGGGTGGGTGGTGTCCGCTACCTGAACCACTCGGGCGCGGCCACGGTCCTCGACGAGGGCCAGGGAGGCGACGACGTGCTGGCGGCCTTGCCCAAGCTGCTCGCCGCCGGCCAGGCGCTGGCCGACGTGCTCGGCCCCTGGACCGACGCCCCGCTCCCGGAGCTCGCACCCGGCCAGACGCGCCTGATGGCGCTCACGCCCGGCGGTCCCCGCTTCGGCCAGGGGCCCGACGAGGCCCTGCGGCAGGAACCGCTGGCCGAGTCGCTGTTCTCCGCCGCCACCGAGCTCCTCGTGGCCGTGGTGGCGCTCACCGCGCCGTGAGCGACGCCACCTGGATCACCCGGCTCGATCCGGCCGACGATCCGCACGCGCGGCCTGACGGGCTCCGCTTGGCGGTGAAGGACTGCATCGACGTGGCGGGCGTGGTCACCACCGTCGGGTCCCCGGCGGTGGCCGCGTCGGCGGTGGCGGCCCGGACCGACGCCGCCTGCCTCGCCGGGGCCCGGGCCGCCGGCGCCCGCATCGTCGGCAAGGCCAACCTGCACGAGCTGTGCTTCGGTGCCACCGGCGTGAACCCCCACTACGGCACGCCGCGCAACCCGCTCGACCCGGGGCGGATCCCGGGCGGTTCGTCGAGCGGGTCGGCGGTGGCGGTGGCGGTGGGGGAGGCCGACGTCGGCATCGGCACCGACACCGCCGGTTCGATCCGCAACCCGGCCGCCTGCTGCGGGGTGGCGGGCCTGAAGACCACCTTCGGCCTGGTGCCGCTGGCCGGCGTGTGGCCGCTGGCGCCATCGCTCGACACGGTGGGCGTCCTGGCGCGCACCGTGGCCGACCTGGCCGCCGGGGCCACCCTGCTCGACGCCCGACTCACCGACGGCGCGCTGACCCCGAGCCCCACGGTCGGTCGCGTCCGCCTGTCCGGCACCGACCCCACCATCGACGCCGCCATCGACTCGGCGCTGCTCGAGGCCGGGATCCTCGCCGAGGAGGTGGAGCTGCCCGGGTGGGACGCCGCCCTCGACGCCGCCATCACCGTGCTGTTCGGCGAGGCGCTGGTGGTGGACGACGAGCTGTGGCGCGACCACCGCCTCCTCCTGGGCGACGACCTCGTGGAGCGGTTCACGTTCGCCCAGGCCATCGGGCCCGCCGAGCTCGGCGAGGCGCGGGGGCGGCGCGAGCCGTGGCGCCAGGAGCTGGCCGAGGTGTTCGGCCGGGTGGGGGTGCTGGCCCTGCCGGCGATGACGTCGTACCCGGCCCGCATCGGCGAGCACGCCGTGGCACCCAACCGGGCCGCCGCACCCGTCAACCTGGCCGGCCACCCGGCGGTGGTGGTGCCGGTTCCGTCGGGGGGCGTGTTCCCCGCCGGGCTCCAGCTCGTGGCGCCCGACCACCACGAGCCCCGGCTGCTGGCCACCGCCGCCCTCGTCGAAGCCGCCGTCGCCCCCCGCTGAGCCCGGACGCGGCCGGCGGGCCCGTGCGCTCCCCGGCCCGTTCCGTTCTTGTGCCCGTGTTCGCCACCTGCGGCGAACCTGCGCGCAAGAAGCGAGGTGGTGCGCCCGTCGACCGCTTCTTGTGCCCGCGTTCGCCACCTGCGGCGAACCTGCGCGCAAGAAGCGTTCCGCAGAATCTGCGCAGATTCTGCGCCCGGCGCCCAGGTGGCTGCAGTTGTCGGCGTCAGGGACACCAAGGTGCAGCCACCTCTCGGTCACCGGGGGTGCTCGGCGGGCGACGTGCCAGACTGAAACGAGAACGCGTTCTCGTTCGACGATCGACCTCAGGGGGCCACGTGCAGGAGCTCGGCAGCGGCAAGGACAGCGAACGGCCCGTGCGCCTCGGCGGGGCGCTCGTCACCATCGTCGAACCGCACCGCGGCCACGAGGTGGCCTACAACCGGTGGTACGAGCGCGACCACTTCTACGCCGGCTGCATGATCGGCGCCTGGAACATCAGCGGCGCCCGCTTCGTGGCCACCCGGGACCTCAAGGCCCTGCGCTACCCGGCCGACTCGCCCGTGATCCCCGACCCCGCCACCGGCTCCTACCTCGCCATCTACTGGGTGCTCGCCGGCAAGTTCGGCCAGTGGATGCAGTGGGGGAGCGAGCAGGTGAAGTGGCTCCACGAGCACGACCGCATGTTCGAGGAGCGGGACCACGTCCACACCCTCATGTACAAGTTCCGGACCGAGTTCGAGGAGCCCGACGGCGTGCCGGTGGAGCTTGCGCTGGACCACCGCTCGCCCTACGTGGTGGTGGTGATCGGCGAGCCGTCCGACGGCACCTCGCTCGACGAGGTCGACGCCTGGTTCCGCGGCCGCCCGCTCCCCGGCGTGGTGGGCGCCGAGCTCACCGCCATCCCCCTGCCGGCCGACGCGGCCAAGGGTGTCCGCGCCGACTCGGCCGAGAACCGCTTCTGCCAGCTCTGGTTCGTCGACGACGACCTGCCCGGGGTCTGGGACCAGCGCTTCGGCGGGCTGGGCGCCGAGTTCGCCGCCGCCGGCCTGGGGAACCTGGTGCTCGTCGCGCCGTTCCGAGCCACCGTCCCGGGCACCGACGCCTACACCGACCAGCTCTGGTAGCCCCTGCGGAGCGGCTCGGCACCGTAGGGTCGCCGCCCATGAAGCGCCCCTCCGCCCTGCTCGTGGCCGCCCTGCTCGTCTCGGTGGGCCTCGGCGCCTGCTCCTCCGACAGCGGGGGCGACGACGCCTCCACCACCACGACGGCCGTGCGCTCGTCCACCACCGCCCCGTCCACCACCGCGGCCACCTCCGCCACGACCGCACCGGCTCCGCTCGAGGACCAGACACCGCCGTCGGCCATCAACGGCATCACCGTGCAGGGCACCACCCTGTGGGTGGCGAGCATCGACAGCGACGAGGTCGTGCAGGTCGACCGGGCGACGGGCCAGATCCTGGCTCGGTTCGACACCCAGGGCGCCGGGCCCGACGACGTGGCCGTGGCCCCCGACGGGTCGATCTACACCACCGGCTTCGTGAACGGAGACCTCGGCCGCATCCGCGACGGTCGCTACGAGGTGGTCACCGAGATGGCGGCGGGGATCAACCCCCTCGAGTTCGCCCCCGACGGCACGCTCTACGTCGGCACCTACGGCCCCGGCGGCACGCTCTACGAGGTGCCCCTCGACGGCGGCGAGCCGGAGGAGCGGGCGAAGGACCTGCCCGACATCAACGCCTTCGCCGTGGCCGACGACGGCACGGTGCTCGCCCCGGCCGGCGGCATCGGCGGGCCCGGCGCCGCGGTGCGCATCGACCCGTCCACCGGCGAGGTGACCACCATCGCCGCCGACCTGCCCCCGGTGGCGGCGGCCGCAGCCGACGCCCAGGGCGTGTTCTACGTGCTGGCCAACGTCACCGGCGAGGTGCTCGAGGTCGACGTGGAGGCGGGCACCACGTCGCGCTTCCGGCTCGTGCCCGAGGGGGCGCCGTTCGACAACCTGGCCTTCGCCGACGACGGCACGCTGTACCTGTCGAGCTTCGGCGCATCGACCATCACCGAGGTGAGCGCAGAGGGCGACGTCCGCCAGATCGCCATCGGGGGATGACCCCGAGCGCCACGGCCGACGCGCATCTGACGAGCCGTCAGATGCGACGGTAGGATCGCGGCCATGGCAGACGACTTCCCGAAGATCGTGTCCGTCGACGACCACGTGATCGAGCACGGCCGGGTCTGGCTCGACCGCCTGCCGAAGAAGTACCACGACATCGGCCCGCGCACCGTCCAGGAGCGCGGCACGATGCAGTTCGTCGGCGGCGTCTTCAGCTACCAGCCCGATCCCGAGGGCGAGCTGTGCGACTGGTGGCTCTACGAGGACAAGCGGATCCCGCAGACCCGCCTGTCGGCCGCCGCCGGGTTCTCGCGCGACGAGGTCAAGGTCACCGGCATCACCTACGAGGAGATGCGCAAGGGCTGCTGGGACCCCAAGGCCCGGCTCGAGGACATGGACGCCAACTGGACCGAGGCCCAGATGTGCTTCCCCTCGTTCCCGCGCTTCTGCGGCCAGACGTTCATGGAGGCGTCCGACAAGGAGCTCTCCGACCTCTGCGTGAAGGCCTACAACGACTGGATGGTGGAGGAGTGGTGCGGCGACTCCGGCGGTCGCCTGATCCCGCTCACCATCACCCACCTGTGGGATGCCGACCTCGCCGCCGCCGAGGTCGTCCGCAACGCCGAGCGCGGCGTGCGCGCCGTGTGCTTCAGCGAGATCCCGCCCTACCTCGGCCTCCCGTCGATCCACACCGACTACTGGGAGCCCTTCTTCCGGGCCTGCGCCGACACCGGCACCGTCATCAACATGCACATCGGCTCGTCGTCGAAGATGCCGTCCACCTCCGCCGACGCTCCCGCCGCGGTGGGCTCCACGCTCACCTTCGGCAACGCCATGAGCTCCATGGCCGACTGGCTGTTCTCGGGCTGGCTCGCCAAGCTCCCCACCCTCAAGCTCGCCTACAGCGAGGGCCAGATCGGGTGGATCCCCTACATCCTCGAGCGGGCCGACAAGGTCTGGGAGGAGAACCGGGCGTGGGGCGGGGTGTCCGACGCGGTCACCGAGCCCCCGAGCACCTACTACTACCGCCAGATCTGGGGCTGCTTCTTCGACGACATGTACGGCCTCGACAACATCGAGAAGTGCGGCATCGACAACGTCTGCTTCGAGACCGACTACCCGCACTCCGACAGCACCTGGCCCAAGAGCCGCGAGGTCGCCGAGAAGATGATGTCGGGCCTCCCCGACGACGTCGTCCGCAAGCTCGTCCGCGGCAACGCCATCAAGCTCCTCGACCTCGACCTCGAGCCGTAGCCCGATCTCCAAGCCCGCCTTCCCGGCCACCCCGCTCGACCGGAGCGGGTGTGCTCGGCGGGGCGCCGACCCAATCTGCGTCGGGTGGTTGGGGTGGGAGGAGGCGTCGGGGTCCGGTGCCGGGTTCGAGGTGCCAGCCGTGGTGGGTCTTGCGGCGGTGGCAGTCGGGACAGAGCGGATCTTGGTTGTCGAGGCGAGTCTCTGGCTGCTCGGCGTAGGGGACGCGGTGGTCGATCTGGAGAGCGATCGTGCGGTTGCAGGCGCGGTTGGAGCAGCGGAGCCCGAGCGCTTCGATGGCGGTGCGTTGGTGGGCGACATCGAGCACGTCTCACGCCGACGTGGCGGGGGGCGGCGATCCCACCGCGCGAGTCGGCGTACCTGGCGCTATGGCCAGAAATCGTCGGGCAGCGGGTCGAAGTCGACGGGGACGATCTCGAAGGTGAACCCTCGCTCGACCAGCGCGTCGTACCGCTCCTGCACCCTCGCCGGGCCTCCGAGGCCCACCGTCGACACGAGGTCCACGGAGGGTCCCGCCGGGCCGACCTTGCCAACGTAGAGGTTGCCTGCCTGGTCGCGGCAGTATGGGCTTGGGCTGCATCGCTCCAGCCAGGCCGACGCTTCCGATCGGTCGATGGCCACGGCCACGTACACCCAGACCGGATGATCGAAGACGACGCCCGAGACCCACCAGCGGTCCACATCCTCGGGATCCGCGATCAAGCGGTAGCAGGTCGAGGTGGTGGCCTTGTCGTAGCCAGGCATCGGCTGGGAGTTGGCGTCGACGATCCTGAGGCTCGGAGCGCCTTCGAGCCGAGCCTTCACCTGCTCCTGCCCGCGGATCTCGAGCCGGCCAGCCTTCGACGCCAGCCCCAACTCGGGCATGCGCCAGTCGTGCCAGGTGACGAGGTTGACCGGCGGCTTCGGCGGGGCGGACCAGCACTGCACGAGCAGGTGTTCTGTCGGAGCGTCGTGCGGTCTGATCCCGGCCGACCCCGGCCAGAGTCCGCTCCAGTGGCACCGCAGCCGAAGCGATCCGGTAGGCGCCGCCACCGTGATGAAGGGGCCGAGGTCGTCCCAGCTCGACACCTTCACGTCGCCCTGCCCGTCGAGCGATGCCTCCACCACGTGGTCCCACTCGTCGACCGCGCCAGCAGGAGGGTCGTCGAGCACCTCGATGCGCACGGTCACCGTCGCGTCTCGCTGTTGGGTGAGGATCGTGCCCGCGCCGTTCCCCAGATCGAGGTGGCGGTACTGCCCGAGCTTGGTCAGGTAGGGGTCGGTCGCCGTGCCCCGTCGGACGTAGAGCACGCCGTACGACGCCTCGAGCTCGCCCTCCGCCACGGACTCCACCTTTCCCCATCGGCCTCAGCGGACCGTGCGTGAGCGATGGCGGAGGAGGCCGTGGGCCTCGAGATGGCGGCGGGCGGCCACCGGTCGCAGCGAACCTCACGCGCGAGATCGACGCGAACGTCGCCTGGGTACCGCACATTCGGGGGTGGGGGACGAGCCGGGCGAGGGCGGTGGAAGTAGAACCCGTTACAGTCCGGGCCGTGACCAACACGGACTACCGGCTGCTGATCGGCGGCGAGAAGGTCGAGGCCGCGGGCGGCTACGACGTCATCAACCCGGCTACCGAGACCTTGGTGGGCACCGCGCCCGACGCCAGCGTCGAGCAGGCCCAGGCGGCCTGCGAGGCGGCCCGCGAGGCGTTCGACTCGTGGTCACGCACCTCCATGGCCGAGCGCTGCGCGCTGCTCGCCAAGGTGGCCGACGTGATCGACGCCCACGTCGACGAGCTCACCCCCATCGTGCAGGCCGAGACCGGCGCCACCGCCCGGGTGGCCAAGCCCCTGCAGGTGGCCCAGGCGGGCGCTCGGTTCCGCCGCTACTCGCAGGTGGAGAGCAACCTGGTGCCGCTGCCGCCGGCCACCATGCCGTCCACCCCCCTCGCCCCCGGCGGGATCATCGGCGCCGTCGAGCACCGGGCCCCCGTGGGCGTGGTGGCCGCGCTCGCCGCCTACAACTTCCCGGTCACCAACATGGCCGGGAAGATGGCGCCGGCCCTCGCCATGGGCAACACCCTCGTGGTGAAGCCCCCGGTGCAGGACCCGCTCGGCGTGATCCGCATGTGCGAGCTGTTCGAGGAGGCCGGCTTCCCGCCGGGCGTGGTCAACGTCGTGTCGGCCAGCACGGTGGAGGCGGCCGAGGCCATCACCACGTCGCCCGAGGTCGACATGATCTCCTTCACCGGGTCCACCGGCGTGGGCTGTCGGATCGCCGAGGTGGCCGGCAAGCAGATGAAGCGCCTGCTGCTCGAGCTCGGCGGCAAGGGCGCGGCGATCGTGTTCGACGACGCCGACCTGGCCAACGTGATCGCCAACGTCTCCAGCACCTGGACGTTCCACTCCGGCCAGATCTGCACCTCGCCCACCCGGGTGGTGGCCCAGCGCGGCGTCTACGACGAGCTCGTGGGCAAGCTCACGGGCATGGCCGGCTACCTCAAGGTGGGCGACCCGCTCGAGAAGGACACGGTGATCGGTCCGGTCATCACCGGCACCCACCGCGACCGGGTGGAGGGCCTCATCGCCTCCGCCACCGCCGAGGGGGCCACGCTCGCCACCGGCGGCGCCCGCCCCGACCTCGACACCGGCTTCTACGTGGCGCCCACCCTCGTGGTCGACGCCACCAACGCCATGACCATCGCCCGCGAGGAGGTGTTCGGCCCGGTGATCACGGTGATCCCGTTCGACACTGAGGACGAGGCCATCGCCATCGCCAACGACAGCCCCTACGGCCTCTACGACTACGTGTTCTCGGGCGACTCGGCCCGGGCCATGGCCGTGGCCAAGCTGCTGCGGGCCGGCAACGTCGGCATCAACACCCTGCAGCGCAACCACGAGGCGGCGTTCGGCGGGTTCAAGTACAGCGGCGTCGGCCGCGACGGTGGGTCGTGGGGCCTCCACGCCTACTCGGAGATGCAGTCGATCATGTGGAGGGGCTGAACCGATGAAGGCGATCGTGTGGACCGGGGAGCTCGAGGTCCGAGACGACGTGGAGGTGCGCGACATCCGCGCCAACGAGGTCCGGGTGCGCATCCACGCCGCCGGCCTCTGCCACTCCGACGTGAGCGTGGTCAACGGCACCATCCCGTTCCCGCCCCCGGTGGTCCTCGGCCACGAGGGCGCCGGCGTGGTGGAGCAGGTGGGCGACGCCGTCACCAAGGTGAAGGTGGGCGACCACGTGGTGCTCACCACCCTGGGCAACTGCGGCAAGTGCGACGCGTGCGACCGCGGCCAGCCCACCCACTGCCGCGACACGGCCGGCAAGCTGTCGCGCCCGTTCACCGTGGGCGGCGAGAAGGCGTTCCAGTTCGCCAACGCCGGCGTGTTCTCCGAGCACACGGTGGTCAACGAGACCCAGGCGGTGGTCATCGATCCCGAGGTGCCGCTGTCGTCGGCCTCGCTCATCGGCTGCGCCGTGCTCACCGGCACCGGGGCCGTGCTCAACCGGGCCAAGCCGCGCATCGGCCAGTCGGCCCTGGTCATCGGCATCGGCGGCATCGGCCTCAACGTGCTCCAGGGCCTGGCGCTGTCGGGCTGCGGGCCGATCATCGCCGTCGACGCCAACCCGTCCAAGGAGGCGGCGTCGCGCCAGTTCGGCGCCACCCACTTCATCGCCGCCGGTCCCGACGTCGACACCGCCGAGGCCGTGAAGGCCATCTGCCCCACGGGGGTGGACTTCGCCTTCGAGTGCGTGGGCCACCCCGCCCTGATCCGCCAGTCGATCGACCTGCTCGACTGGGGCGGGAGCTGCGTGCTGCTCGGCGTGCCCAAGTTCGGGAGCGAGGCCAGCTTCGTGGTGAACACGCTCTACAACGACAAGTCGATCCTCGGCTGCCGCTACGGCTCGGCCCGCCCCCACCACGACATCCCGCTGTTCGTGAAGCTCTACCAGGAGGGCAAGCTCAAGCTCGACGAGCTGGTGTCGGCCCGGTTCCAGCCCGAGCAGGTGCAGGACGCGCTCGACGCCATGCACGACGGCGGCCTCAACCGCGCCGTCCTCGACTTCGTCTGAACCTCACGCGCGAAACCGGCCAGAACGCAGCTCTGGTACCGCACATTCGCCGACCTCGGTTCGTCAGGCGGTCCCCGAGCGCAGCAGCGCGTCGACGAGCGCGGACACGGCGTCGAGGCTGGTGAAGAGGCTGTCGACGCGCTCGAGGTCGCCGTCGACGCCGCCCATCAGCTCGAGGCCCAGGAACAGCGAGGCGATGGCGTAGGCGATGTCGCCGATCGGGACGACGCTCGCCAGCGGGGTGTTCGCGAGCACCCGGCCCAGCGCCTGCTCCACGAGGGTGGTCCACGCAGCCATGCCCCCGTGCACGGCCTCCCCGAGCGCGGGGGAGGAGTGCGCCCCGGCCAGCAGCTGGCTGAGCACCACCGTGCTGCCGCGGGCCGCCTCCGCGTCGTGGATGCGGCGCCCCACGGCGACGAGCTCGGCGAGCGTGGCCACGGCGGCCAGCTCGGTGGCGTAGAGCTGGGCCCGCCGATCCGAGTCGATCCGCGCCACCTCCTGGAGCAGGCCTTCGACCGCGCCGTAGTGGTAGAAGACGAGCGCCTGGTTGAGGTCGCCATGGCGGGCGATGGCCCGGGCGCTCACCCCGGCGATCCCCTCCGACTGGAGGCAGGCTCGGGCGGCGTCGATCAGGCGATCTCGCGTGTCTGCCCCCGCATCGCTGGCCGGCGCTCGTCTGGGCGCCTTGGGTGTGGTGGCCACGCTCGCCTCCGGGTGCTGGGCCTGGGCGCTCATCCTCGCAGACCCTCCGGTAGGAGCCGGTGGGTGCAGGCGTCGCCCGTGCACGACGGTGGGTCGAGCCGGCGACCGAGTCGGTCGCGGTTCGCCGACACGAGGTGGAAGAAGTTCTCGGCCAGCGGTGCGAACGCCGGCCCGGCCAGGCGGGCCGACCACGGCCGGTACCGGGCCGTCGCCCACAGGCAGACGATGAACGCCGCCGGGCCGATCCACGCAGCGCCGTCGTCGTCGACGACCACCAACTCGGTGCCGAGCCAGGGCAGCTGCGGGAGGAGCCGGTGCGCGAGCTCGGCGTCCGCCTCCTGGAAGCGCAGGGGGACCAGGGTCTCCTGCGCTTCCAGCCAGGTCCGGCACCGTCGGCAGAGGGCGCACCGTCCGTCGTAGAACACCGTGAGCCCGCGGACCGCCACGGCGGCGGTCGGGACGGTGGTGCTCATGCGGGGGTCGGCGACCAGCCGGCGGGGGTGCCCGCAGCGGGAGGCATCGGCGGGAGCGGGCGGGCGGCGTCGGGCGTGGGGAAGTCGTCGACGTAGCGCTGCGGCGCCACCGGCGGGTGGAGCTGCGCCACGCGGCGTCGATCGGCGATGCGGTGGAACACGAAGAGGTTGGCGAAGTGCACCACCGCCAGGCTGACGAGGAGGATGCCCAGCTTGTTGGCGAGCACCTCGAAGGCCGTGGTGCCGTCGGCGGCGCGCCCGCCCTTGAGCAGGAAGAAGCCGTAGCCGAGGTTCAACATGGCGAACCCGGTCACGAGCAGGTGGTTGACCGCATCGGCGAGGTCGGGCCGGTCGGGGAAGACGTCGCGCAGGAACACAGCGCCGTTGTGGAACAGGGTCCGGGCCAGCCACGTGCAGAGCACGACGGTGGTCACGAGGTAGGTGGCGTACACGGGGACGAGGTAGTCGGTCACGGGAATCTCCTCCTTCGGCGACGCTCGAGTTGAGCGATCGGTTTGAGCAACTGCCTTGAGCATACGCTCAAACACCGACCTGTCAAGCTGCGGCGGAGGGCCGCAGTGGGAACCGCACGCGTGAAATCGACGCGAACGCGGCTCCGGTACCGCACATTGGCTGAGGCGGTGGGATTCCTGTCGATTTGGCTCGCCAGGCGGACCGAAT
>JAHBSN010000369.1 GCA_019639095.1 Actinomycetota bacterium | reverse complement strand
CCTGCCCGACGAGATCGTGTGGCGCCAGCCCTTCCCCGGCCCCGGGCTCGGCGTACGGATCATCGGCGAGGTCACCCCGGACAAGGTGGACATCCTCCAGCGGGCCGACGCCATCGTGCGCGAGGAGATCCGCTCGGCCGGGCTCGAGCGCGAGATCTGGCAGGCGTTCGCCGTGCTGCCCGACATCCGCAGCGTGGGCGTCATGGGCGACGAGCGCACCTACGGCTACCCGGTGATCATCCGGGCGGTCACCTCCGAGGACGCCATGACCGCCGACTGGGCCCGGCTTCCCTACGACCTGCTCGAGCGCATGTCGAGCCGCATCATCAACGAGGTCGACGGCGTCAACCGCGTCGCCTACGACGTGACCTCCAAGCCCCCGGGCACCATCGAGTGGGAGTGACCGCCTCGCGCTGAGCGCTGAGCGCTGAGCGCGGAGCGGGGGCGGCGCGGCGGTCACGTCGTCCGGGGCGCCGGTAGCCTGGTTCGCCCAGGTAGGACGCGAGGAGGTCGGTCGAGGTGGATGCCGCTGCGGCACCTGCCGGTGCGCCCCCGGACGGGTGGCCCGACGCGGACCAGTACGCCGACGACCTCGCCGCCATCCACCGGGTCTCCACGCTCGGACCCGGCGACCACGCCGTGCGCCTCGGCCAGTGGCTGGGCGTGGCCCGTGACCTCCTGCGGGCCCGGCGGGCGTTCATCCTGCTGGGCACGGCCTCGCCGTTCGACGTGGAGCTGGTCGACGACCCCGGCGACGTCCCGAGCGCGGTGGCCGACCACCGGGTCGACCTGGCGATCGAGCGCCAGGCCACCGTGGCCTCCCTCGGCGGCACCGCCAGCCCGCCCGACGGTCCTCGCGACCTCGGCGACGGGGCGGTGGTGGCCAGCCCCCTGTGGGTGTCGGGCGAGCTGGCCGGTGCCGTGGTCCTCGTGGCGTCGCCGGACCGACCGCCCTACGCGGCCTGGACGCTCGCCCTGGTCGACCTGGTGGCCGACGGGATCGCCCGGGTCCTCGAGCACCGGGCCGACGACACGTCGCGCTCTCGCGCCGCCGCCGAGCAGGCGGCGTTCGAGGCGCTCGTCGCCTCCATCTCCACGCGGCTGATCGCGTCGAGCGCCGCCGACCTCGACCAGGTGATCGCCGAGGGCCTGCACGCCATCGCCGCGTTCTTCGGCGCCGACCTGGCCTTCATCGACGAGCTGTCGGCCGAAGCCGGCGTCCGCCAGCGCACCCACCGGTGGGCGTCGCCCCGGTTGCTGCCCGTCGACGGCGTCGACGACGAGGACACCGCGGCGGCCCCGGTGCTCGGGCTGCTGGCGCGCTCGGGCCACCTGGTGGCGCGGCGCGAGGCGCTGCGACGCGCCGACGACCCCCTGGCCGCCATGCTCGGGCCGGCCGATCGCGCCTCGCTCTGGGTCCGGTTGGGCACCGGGTCCGACCCCGCCGGGATCCTCGGCCTGGCCTGGCAGGAGTCCGACCCCCCGGCCACCGACGAGCTCCTCGGGCCGGTGCGCTTCGCCGCCGACTCCTTCCACGGCGCCCTCCGGCGCCGGCGGTCGGCGCTGCTCGCCCGGGACCAGGCGGCGGTGTTCGAGTCGATCGCCCGCAACGAACCGGTGATGACGTCGCTGGCCCTCGTCCGCGAGCTCCTCGAGCACGGCGCACCGGGGGCCGAGGTGGCCATCCTCACCGTCGGGCCCACCGGGTTCACGCTCGTCGACGACGACCCGGCGGGGCCGCGCGCCGCCTGGTTCGCCGGCCTCCCGCTCGACCTGAGCAA
The DNA here is from genome assembly GCA_019639095.1 of Actinomycetota bacterium. GTDB lineage: Bacteria > Actinomycetota > Acidimicrobiia > Acidimicrobiales > Iamiaceae > Aquihabitans. The sequence continues at coordinate 1,492 of JAHBSN010000369.1, read as the reverse complement.
CCCGTACGGGCAGGCGGTGGTGACCGGCGAGCCCGTGCTGGTGGCCGCCGTGCCCACCGACCCGCGCTTCGGGCCCGCGGTCGTGCCCGACCCGCGCTTCGCCGCGGTGTCGGCGGTGCCGGTCCGCTCGGCGGTGGGCGGCCACACCACGGCGGTGATCGCGCTGCTCGGCGCCGAGGCATCGGCCACCGTGCTGCACCCGGCGGTGCGGGCGGCGGCCGTGTCGCTCGTGGTGGTGGCCATCGACCGCGACCGGGACCTGCGCCGCCTGGCCCACCAGGCCACCCACGACCCGCTCACCGACGTCGGCAACCGGGCCGCCCTGCTCGACCGCCTCCAGCTGGCACTCGACCGCTCGCGGCGCACCGACCGGCGCGTTGCGGTGCTCTTCTGCGACCTCGACGGGTTCAAGGCGGTGAACGATCGCTTCGGGCACGACGCCGGCGACCGGATGCTCGTGGAGGTGGCGGCGCGCATCCGGGGCGCGGTGCGCCCCAGCGACACGGTGGCCCGCACCGGCGGCGACGAGTTCGTGGTGGTCTGCGACGACCTCGACGACGCCGAGCAGGCCGACGCCATCGCCCGTCGCGTCATCGATGCCGTGGAGGGGAGCCCGGTGCACCTCGGCCGGGTCGACCTCGGCGTGGCGGTGAGCGTCGGCATCGCGGTGGCCGACGCGGTGCTCGACCACCCGGACCGGTTGCTGCACGCCGCCGACCTGGCCATGTACCGGTCCAAGGAGGACGGTCGGGGGCGCTCGCCCGGCGAGGATCGGTAGGTTTCCCGGCCATGGCCGCGCTCGACGGGTTCACCGAGTCCACCTCCACCTTCGACGGCAAGGCCCGTCAGGTGTTCCGCCGGGGATCGGGCCCGGCGGTGCTCGTCCTGTCGGAGATCCCCGGCATCACCCCCTCGGTGGCCGACTTCGCCCGCCGCGTGGCCGACCTCGGCTGCACCGCCGTGCTGCCGTCGATGTTCGGCACGCCGGGCCGGGCCCCGTCGCCCGGCTACCTCGCCCGGAGCGTCACCCACGCCTGCGTGTCCAAGGAGTTCGCCACCTGGGCCCGCAACGAGACCTCCCCCATCACCACGTGGCTGAGGGCGCTGGCCCGAGACGAGCACGAGCGCTGCGGCGGGCCCGGGGTGGGCGTGGTGGGCATGTGCCTCACCGGCGGCTTCGCCCTGGCGATGATGGTCGACCCGGTGGTGGCGGCGCCGGTGCTGTCGCAGCCGTCGCTGCCGTTCGTGCTGTCCAAGGGCCACAAGGCCGACGTGAACCTCACCCCGGCCGACCTGGCCGCCGTGAAGGCCCGCTGCGCCGCCGAACCCGACCTCTGCGTGCTCGGCCTGCGGTTCACCGGCGACAAGCTGGCCCCAGGGGAGCGCTTCGCCACCCTGCGGCGCGAGCTGGGCGACTCGTTCGTGGGCGTCGAGATCGACTCGTCGCCCGGCAACGCGCACGGGATCCGCGCCGCCGCCCACTCGGTGCTCA
>JAHBSN010000368.1 GCA_019639095.1 Actinomycetota bacterium | reverse complement strand
CTGGTTCCGCAGGGCGCGGTCGCCGCTGTCCCGATAGGCCTGGAAGAGCTCCGCCAGCTCGGCCGGATCCCCCTCGGGGTCGGCGTCGCGGCTGGTCATGGGCCTCCGGTGGCGGCGCCCTCGACCACGAGGTCGCGGACGATCCAGCACCGGACCTGCTCGGACCCGGCCTCGTAGCCGAAGTCGTCGGCCACCACCGAGAGGATGCGCCGCGAGAACCCGAACCGGGCCGGGTCGGGCTCCACGGGACCCTTGGTGGTGGCGGCATCGATCCGGATGCCGGCACCGGGCTCGGGAGCCACCGCGATCACCAGCTCGCCGCCGTCGCCGGCCTCGGAGATGGTGGCGCAGAGCTCGTCGACCCCGATGCGGAGGTCGTCGATGGCCTCGACGTCGAAGCCCACCATGGCGGCGAGGGCTCCCACGGCGAGGCGCACCGAGCGGAAGTAGCGGGCGTCGGCGGGGACGGTGATGCGCACCGGGGCGCCGTCGGGAGCGGTCATGGATCGATCCTCCCACGGCCCGCCCGCCGCCGACACGGCGGGGTGGCGATCACGACGGGGAGATCTGGCCTTCGCCCTTGACCGATGCCCCCTTCTCGGCCATCTCCCGCTCGTGCGCGGTCACGGCGTCCTTGTCGACGCCGGCGGCGCCCTGCTCGGCCAGGCGCTCCTCCTCCTCGGTGGGCGGGCGGTCCGCGTCGTGCGCCGCCGTGGCGTCGGCCTGCTCGTCGGCCGGGTCGGGGGTGGGGTGGTCCTGGTCGGTCATCGATCTCTCCTGCGATGGGCACGGAGCCCGTGGGGCGTCGTTCGGAGCCGCTGGTACCCGGCCCGGACCGATGTCAGTCGCGCGGGGCGACCGCCCCCCTCAGGGTTCGATGAGCGATTCGAGACCGGTCATCTCGAAGATCCGCCGCACGCGGTCGGTGGCGCCCACGATGCGGAACGCGCTGCCCGACTCGCCGGCGGCCACGTGCTCGGCCGCCACCACCCGCAGGCCCGAGGAGTCGATGAAGGTGAGCCCGGCCAGGTCGAGGACGACGGTGCCCGCCTGCTCGCGCGCCTGGGCCAGGGCGTCGCCGAGGGTGGCGGCGGACGCGGCGTCGAGCTCGCCGGTGGCGGCGAGGGTGAGCGGATCCGAGCCCTCGCTCAGGTGGACCTCGAAGTAGGGCGTGCCTGCGGTCATGGGTCGAGGGTACCGAAGGCGGCCGTCATCGGGGCTGCGCCGCGAGCTCGGCGCGCAGCGACGTGGTGCCCTGCTCCCAGGAGCCGAGCACGTGCCGGGCGAAGCGGACCTCGGTGCGGGCGAGGGCGGAGGCGCCGAAGACCACCATGGGGGCGAGCGACCGATCGGCGCGCACCATCGGGCCCACCATGTGGTCCAGCGCGAGTCGGGCGTGGTGGACATCGGCGTCGACGTGGACCTCGTAGAAGCGGCTCAGCGCCGGCAGGTCGCCGACGCGGCGAGCGGCGGTGAGGTACCGCGACATCGGAACCACCGAGCACAGCTCGAACAGGGCGAGGTGGCCCACGGCCGCCCCCCGCAGGTGGCGGTGCAGGGCGAACATCGACAGCAGGTTGTCGGTGGCCAGGGTGGTGCCGGGGAGCCGGTCGACGTAGGCGCCGAACGACGGGTCGAGCCCGAGCTCCTCCATGGCGGCGGCGAAGATCTCGCTGTGGGCGTCGCCGGGCACGCCCATGCCGTACTCGTCGGCCTGGATCTCCACCATGGCGCTGCGGCCGGGGCCGCGCAGGCGGGGGATGGCGAAGGTGTGCCCGTCGGCCTCCTTCAGCTGGTAGGCGGAGCGGTGGATGGCGTACTCCTCGAGGTGCCACCGCTCCCCTCGCTCCTCGATGAACGACGAGAGCGGCGGTCCACCCTGGGCGGCGATCACCCGCAGGGCGGTGATCGGATCCCGCGGCACCGAGTCGGGCCGGTGCTCGTCGAGCAGGGCGCCGAGGAAGGCGGCCTCGAGCTGCGCCCGGAAGGCGAGCGTCGGACCATCCCACTCGAGGCGGTCGTCGACGCCGTCGAACCCGCTGTAGTGCAGCTGGTACGAGCACCAGAGCGCGAGGTGGAGGTCGTCGTCGGTCAACGGGTCGACGCCGTCGAGCACCACCGGGTGCAGCTGCGCGGCACCGCACCAGTGCTCGAAGAGCGCATCGGACAGAGGGCCTCGCCCTCTGGGCAGGTTCGGTTGCATGTGCGCCTCTCTCCAACGGGCACCGTCCACCGGCGCCGCACCGCGACACGGCTCCCTTCCCGGTCGGCGGGGGCGTCAAACGCGCGTCAGGGGCCGGCGGGGGCCACGCAGAGGATGGCGATGTCGTCGGTGGGATCGGGCACCAGGTCGGCGAGGTGGCTGGCCACCGCGTCGCCGTCACCCTCCCCCCGAGCTCGCACGTGCTCCACCAGCCGGGCCACGCCCTCGTCGATCACCTCGCCGCGCCGCTCCACCAGCCCGTCGGTGTAGAGCACGAGCAGGTCCCCCGGTCCGAGGTGCGTGGTGCCGACCTCGTGGGTGCGGCCCGGCAGCGTGGCCAGAGGCGGTCCCGGCGCCACCTCCCCCACCAGTGCGGTCCCGTCGGCCCGCACCAGGACCGGCGGCGGGTGGCCGGCCAACGCCCAGCGCAGCTCCCAGGTGGCCGGGTCGAGCGTGGCGTAGCAGCACGTGACGAAGGGCGCCCCGGGGTCGTTGAGGCGGGCCAGCACGCGGTCGACGCCCGCCAGCACCTCGGCGGGGTCGCGGTGCTCGGAGGCCACCGCTCGGAAGATGTTGCGCACCTGCACCATGTAGGCCGCCGCCTCCTGGCCGTGCCCGGCCACGTCGGCCACCACGAGGGCCAGCTCGCCGCCGTCGAGCGGAAACGCGTCGTACCAGTCGCCGCCCACGGGCTGGCGCAACCGGGCCGGCCGGTAGTGCGCACCCACCTCCACCCCCGGGACGCGGGGCAGCACGGTGGGCAGGGCGGCCCGCTGGAGCAGGTCGACCGCGAGGTGCTCGCGCTGCAGCGCCTCGCGCGCCTCGGCGGCGAGGCGGTCGGCCTCCACGAGCCCGGTCACGTCCCGGCTGGCCGCCAGGTACCCGTCGTCGACCTTCATCACCTGGATGCTCAGCCAGCGCGTCACCTCGTCGCCCTCCTCGGAGACGTCGGTGTAGGGCAGCCGGTCGACCTCCCACGCCTCTCCGGTCTCGACCACCTGGCACAGCCGGTCGTAGACGCCCGAGCGGACCACGCCCGGGAACAGCTCGCGGACCCGCCGCCCGATCGTGGCCGCCGCGCTTCGGCCCGACGCCTCCAGCGACGCGGCGTTGGCG
>JAHBSN010000367.1 GCA_019639095.1 Actinomycetota bacterium | reverse complement strand
CGGTGGCGTAGCGCTGGTTGGCGTTGACCTTCACCACCGGGCCACCGTCGATGGCCACGAGGTGACCGGGCTCGTGGCGCTCGGGGTAGTTGGGGTGGGTGGCGTGGGCCATGTCGGCCGAGGCGCACACCGAAGCGGCCAGGGCCCGCAGCAGGTGGTCGCGGCCGCCGCCCCGGCTCGCCACCGTGCGCTCCAGGACGGCGGCCAGCAGGGAGCCGTCGGCGCCCGTGGAGGAGGTGGAGCCCACCTCCTCGTGGTCGAACAGGCAGGTCACGGCCACCGGGGCGTCGTCGGCCTGATCGGCCCGATCGGCCCGGAGCGCCTCCACCGCCGCCCAGCACGACACGAGGTTGTCCAGGCGAGCCGAGGAGACCAGCTCCCGATGGCGGCCGAGGAGCGTGCCGGGCGCCAGGTCGTGGACCATGACGTCCCAGGCGACCACGTCGGCCGCCTCCACGCCGGCCTCGTGGGCGAGCAGGTCGGCGAAGGCCCCGGGCCGGACCGGTCCCACGCCCCACACCGGGGTCATGTGCTGCTGCGGGTTGAGCTTCAGGCCGCTGCCGTTCACGTCGCGGTCGAGGTGGATGGCCAGCTGCGGGATGCGGGCGACGGGCTCGTCGACGCGGACCAGCCGCGTCTCCACGCCCTCGGCGCCGCGCACCGCCACCCGGCCGGACAGGCCGAGGTCGCGGTCGAGCCAGGAGTTCCACAGGGCGCCGCCGTAGACCTCCACGGCCAGCTGCTGCCAGCCGGCGGCACCGGTGTCGGGCCGGGGCTTGATCCGCAGGCCGGGGCTGTCGGTGTGGGCGCCCACGATCCGGAACCGCCGCTCGGGCTCGGCGTCGGACGGGACCACCCAGGCCACCAGGGCACCCCCGCGCACCACGAGGTGGCGCCCGGGCGCGTCGGGCCACGCGGCGGCCAGGTCGAGCTCCTCGAAGCCGGCGGCCACGAGCCGATCGGCGGCCTCCCGGGCGGCGTGGTACGGCGAGGGAGCGGCGCCGACGAAGGTGAGCAGGTCGTCCACGGAGGTCACCCGCGGGAGGCTACGCGGGCGCCATCTCATTGGGGGACCTCGAGCCGTGGCGGCTAGGTTGGTCAGACCTGCAGTCGGGCCAACGGCGTCCCGGGGAGCAGTTCCCCCCCGTCCCATCCGTTGGAGGAACCGACGCCGATGACCACGACGCCACCCCGCGCCCAGGGCCTCTACGACCCTGCGTTCGAGCACGACGCCTGCGGCGTCGCCTTCGTGGTGGACCTGCACGGCCGGGCCAGCCACGACCTCGTGGAGCAGGGCATCACCGCCCTGGTGCACCTCGACCACCGGGGCGCGTCCGGTGCCGAGACGAACACGGGCGACGGTGCCGGCATCCTCGTGCAGGTGCCCGACGCGTTCTACCGGGCCGTGGCCGGGGTGGAGCTGCCGCCGGTGGGGCACTACGCCACCGGCATCGCCTTCCTGCCCGGGTCCGACGCCCAGGTGGCCTCGGCGGTGGCGGCGGTCGACAAGATCGTGGCGAGCGAGGGCCTCGAGGTGCTCGGCTGGCGCGACGTGCCCGTGGTGCCGGATTCCCTCGGCACGGGGGCCCTCGGGGCCATGCCCACCTTCAAGCAGGTGTTCCTGGCCGGGCCCGGCGGCGCCTACGAGGGGCTCGACCTCGAGCGCCGGGCCTACCTGGTGCGCAAGCGGGTGGAGCACGAGATCGGCGCCGACGACGACCGGGTGTACTTCCCGAGCCTGTCGAGTCGCACGGTGGTCTACAAGGGGATGCTCACCACCCCGCAGCTGCGCGACTTCTACCCCGACCTCGCCGACGAGCGCTTCGAGAGCGCCCTGGCCCTCGTGCACTCGCGGTTCTCCACCAACACGTTCCCGTCGTGGCCGCTCGCCCACCCGTACCGCTACCTGGCCCACAACGGCGAGATCAACACCGTGAAGGGCAACCGCAACTGGATGCGGGCCCGCGAGGCGCTGCTGCGCAGCGACCTGTTCCCCGGCGACATCGACCGCCTCTTCCCGATCTGCACCCCCGATGCCAGCGACACCGCCAGCTTCGACGAGGTGCTCGAGCTGCTGCACCTGGGCGGCCGACCCATCCAGCACGCCGTGCTCATGATGATCCCCGAGGCGTGGGAGAACCACGACCTCATGGACCCGGCCCGGCGGGCCTTCTACCGCTTCCACGCGTCGTTGATGGAGCCGTGGGACGGCCCGGCCAACGTGTGCTTCACCGACGGCACCGTGGTGGGAGCCGTGCTCGACCGCAACGGGCTTCGCCCCGGGCGCTACTGGGTGACCGCCGACGGCCTGGTGGTGCTCGGCTCGGAGGCCGGCCTGCTCGACGTCCCCACCGACCAGGTGGTGGCGAAGGGGCGGCTGCAGCCCGGGAAGATGTTCCTGGTCGACACCTCGCAGGGCCGGATCATCACCGACGACGAGGTGAAGGCCGAGCTCACCGCCGAGCACCCGTACCAGGCGTGGCTCGATGCCGGCATCGTGGAGCTCGACTCGCTGCCGGACCGCCCGCACCTGCGGTACCCCCACGGCGACGTCGTGCGTCGCCAGCTCACCTTCGGCTACACGATCGAGGACCAGAAGGTGCTCATCGGGCCCATGGCCGCCAACGGTGCCGAAGCCCTGGGGTCGATGGGCACCGACACGCCCATCGCCGTGCTGTCGGACCGGCCGAGGCTCCTCTTCGACTACTTCGCCCAGCTGTTCGCCCAGGTCACGAACCCGCCCCTCGACGCCATCCGCGAGGAGCTGGTCACGAGCCTGGGCGGCACCATCGGCCCCGAGCAGAACCTGCTCGACCCCGGCCCGTCGTCGTGCCGCCAGATCCAGCTCCCGTTCCCGATCCTCGACAACGACCAGCTGGCCAAGCTGATCCACGTCGAGGAGTCGGTCGCCGACTTCAAGGCCGTGGTGATCTCCGGCCTGTACCCGGTGGCCGGCGGCGGCGAGGCGCTGCGCGCCGCGCTGGAAGACGTCCGCCGCCAGGCCAGCGAGGCCATCGCGGATGGCGCCAACGTCGTGGTCCTCTCGGACCGGGACTCCTCCCGCGAGCTGGCCCCGATCCCGTCGCTGCTGCTGACCTCGGCGGTGCACCACCACCTGGTGCGCGAGAAGACGCGGGCCAAGGTGGGCCTCGTGGTGGAGGCGGGCGACGCCCGAGAGGTCCACCACATGGCGCTGCTCATCGGGTACGGCGCCGCGGCGGTCACCTATCTGCTGGGCCTGGCGTTCGGGGCGACGCTCTCCTAGGCGGCGCCGCGCGGCCCGCCGCCCCACCCCGCTCACACCGCCGGGAACCCCGCGGTGCGCAGCGTCTCGGAGAGTCG
>JAHBSN010000366.1 GCA_019639095.1 Actinomycetota bacterium | reverse complement strand
ACAGCGCCAGGCGCGACACCACCAGGTGCGCGCGCCCGAGGGCGCGATCGGCCAAAGCCCGGGCCTCCTCGGTGTGCCCGGCGGCGAGCGCCACCGACGCCACGATGGCCAGCAGGGGGACCTCCACCCCGGCGAAGCGGCGCAGGCCGTAGGCCGCCGGCATCGCCTCGGCGATGGGCCAGGCGAGGTCGGGGTGCACGTCGCCGCGGAACCAGACCGCCTGCGCGGCGATGGGGTCGGCCGCATCCTCGGCGAGCACGTCGTCGAAGGTCACCGCCACGAGCTCGGGCTGGCCCAGCGCGAGCAGCCGGGAGCCCACCGCCACCTTGCGCGTCTGGGGGTGCGGCCCGCCCAGGTCGTCGAGGACGGCGATGGCCTCGGCCACGTCGGCGCGCTCCTGGGCCTCGTGCGAGCGCACCAGCGCCACCGCCGAGCGGGCGAGCGGCCACCCCGCGTCGGCCAGCTCCCGCAGCTCGTCGGGCACCTCCATGGCCGCCGGATCGGAGTCGCCCTGGAGCTGCACGAGGCGCCACCAGGCCAGGGCGCGCATCTCGTCGTCGCCCGACGCGGTGGCCCGTTCGAGCATCTGGTCGAGCGCCCGGTGGACGCCGTCGGCGTTCGACAGCAGCACCGACTCCAGGCACCAACCCACCGGCCCGGACCTCGCCGCCGGCGGGAGCAGGTCGAACAGCACCTCGGCCTCGGCCCGGTTGAGCCCGGTGCTGAGCGGCAGCGACACGAACCGGCGGGCCACCTCCACCACCCGATCGGGCTCGCCTGCGTCGCGGTAGGCCTTCACCGCCCGGACCAGGTCGCCCCGGGCCAGGAGCACGTCGGCGGCGCGGACCAGCGCGGCCCGCCACGCCACCGTGGGCGCGACGTCGGCCAGGGCGGCACGCCAGAGGTCGTGGAGGCGGTGGCTGCCACCGAGCGAGTCGACCAGCGGCAGCCCGGCCACCAGGTCCGCCGCCGTCCACCGGTCGCCGCACGCCGCCGCCACGAGCTCGTCGTCGAGCAGGTCGAGGCGGCTCGCGCAGCCGAGGGCCACCCGACGATCCTCCTCGACCGGCCGGAGGATCTCCTCCCACAGGTAGCCGATCGAGGCGTCGTAGCCGGCCGAGGCGGTGAGCACGGCGAGCGCCGGCCAGCTCGGCAGGCGCACGTCGTCGGCGCTCGCGCCCAGTCCGCCGGCACCGGCCAGGTCGGCGAGCTCGTCGGCGGTGAAGGCCAGGTCGTCCTGCTCCACCACGACCGCCTCGCCCGCCGCCTGGAGCCGGCGGACCGAGAGCGCGGGCATCGTGCGGCTCCCGATGGCGAGGTGACCGTTGCGCGGGAGGTGCTCGAGCAGCTCGGACACCAGGTCCCAGGTGTCGGAACCGTCGAGGACGTGGGCGTCGTCGATGACGAGGCACACCGACTCCGGGGCCCGGAGCAGCACCAGGTCGCACAGCGCGTCGACGTCGGGGGCGGCTTCGGGGTCGCCGGCGATGGCGGCCGACAGGCCCCCGAGCAGGTGGGCCGACGCCCGGTCCCGCTCGCCGACCAGCAGCCACGCGTCGACCCCCCGGGGATCCAGGCGGTTCTCCTCCACGGCCTGGCTGAGGAGGGTGGTCTTGCCGTAGCCGGCGCCGGCCACCACCACGGTGAGCCGCCGATCGAAGCGACCGGCCAGCTCGGCGAGGAGCCGGGGCCGCCGGACCAGCCCCGACCGCAGCGACGGCGGCTCGTTGCGGAACGATCGGGCCCTCGCCCCCGTCACCTCGGCCCCTCCGTGCTCACGTGCAAGCGGCGATGGTACCGATCGGGCCGCTCGAAGGTTTTCCGAAGGCCAGGCGGGCAGGGTGCCGCGAGATGCCGCAGGTCAGGAGCCCGCCGATGCCGAACACCCCGAGCCGCACCGTCGGCGCCCGAGCCCTCTCCGCCCTAGCGCTCCTGGCCTCGCTGTGCGCCGTGGCGGTGGTGGGGTCGGACCCCGCCGAGGCGGCGTCGACCGCCTACGTGCTGTCGCCTCGCAACGTGCAGCGACCTCGCCCCACGCGGGCGATCGACACCTCCGGCGATCGGGTGGTGATCGGCGGCGACGGCATCACGTCGAACACGTCCACCGGTGGCGTCAACGTCTTCCGGCTCGTGGCCGGCACCTACGTGCTCGAGGGCTCGCTCCGCCCCCCAGCACCCGCGCTGGCCTCGGGCTTCGGCGAGACCGTGGCCATCGACGGCGACTACGTGGTGGTGGGCGCGGCGGTGGCCGACGTGGGGGGTGAGAACGCCGGTGCCGCCTTCGTGTACCGCTGGGACGGCTCGACGTGGTCCCTCCAGCAGGAGCTGGTGCCGTCGGTCCGCACCGTCGGATCCCAGTTCGGGCGATCGGTGGACATCGAGGGCACGAGCGTGATCGTCGGCCAGCTCGGCGGGACGATCGCCGGCCGGGTGTTCACCCGCTCCGGTGGCACGTGGACCCAGCAGCAGGTGCTCAGCCCCGCCGGCGCGAGCCCCACGTGGCAGATGGGGACGTCGGCCGCGATCAGCGGCACCACGCTGGTGCTGGGGGGTCCGAACGCCACCGTGGACGGGATCACCGCCGCCGGCCGCCTGGCGGTGTTCACCCGGTCCGGAGGCACCTGGACCGAGCAGCAGGCGCTCACGGCCACCGCGCCCACCACCTCGGCCAACCTCGGCGTCGACGTCGCCATCGACGGCGACACCGTCGTGGCCGGCGCCCACGAGCCCGGGGTGGGGCCGGGCTCGGCCACGGTCTTCACCCGATCGGGCACCACGTGGACCCAGCAGCAGGTGCTCACCCCGCCCGGCGGCCAGCCCCTCGACTTCTTCGGCTTCGCCGTGGGGGTCGAGGGCGACCTGGCCGTGATCGGGGCCTACGGCGACGACGAGTCGGCCCTGGCGGCCGGCAGCGCCTACACCTACTCGCGCACCGGGACCACCTGGAGCCAGGTGGCGAAGCTGTTCCCGGCCGGCGCATCGAGCGCCGGGTCCTTCGGTTCGTCGGTCGGGGTGGCCGACGGTCGGGCCGTGGTGGGCTCGCTCGTGAACGGCGTCCCGTACCAGGACCGCGGCGCGTTCGACGCGCGCACGTGGGACGGCACGGCGTGGTCGGCGCCGGTGGTGACGCTGCCGGTGCGCGAGGAGCACGCCGGCACCTCCGTGGACGTGAGCGGCGGCGTGGCTGCGGTGGGGGTGCCCGAAGGCTGGACCGCCAGCGGGGTGGCGGGCTACGTGGTCGTCTCCTACGCGAGCCCCTCGTCGTGGACCGCCACCACGCCCACCCAGGTCGTGCGGCTCGTGGGCGCCGCCGGCGACCGCTTCGGCGCCGCCGTGGCCCTC
>JAHBSN010000365.1 GCA_019639095.1 Actinomycetota bacterium | reverse complement strand
GCACGAGGCGGTAGCCGCGGTGGGCGATGTCGAAGGTGAAGGGTCGAAGGTCGCGAGCCGAGACGGGGGTGCTGCGGCAGGCCTCGGTCAGCTCCTGGATACCGGGAACCAGGTCGCCGGCGTCGTGCAGGAGGGCCTGGTGAGCGCGGCGGGCGAGGTCGACCAGGACCACCTCGCCCTGGTGGTTCGCGTCGGCCAGGTGCTGCGCGACGGCCACCGCGACGGTGGACCGGCCGCTGCCGGGCAGACCGGTGACGGCGACGAGCCGCGCCCGCCCGCCGGCCTCGGGCGCGTGGCCTTCGTCGGCCCGGAGGTCGTGCGCGACGTCGGTGATGGCGAGCGCGTGATCCTCGAGGGCCGCCTGGAGGTCGTCGCGTCGGAGCGGCACCTCCAGCGTCACCGCGGCACCGCTGCGGTGCCAGTCGATCCGCTCGACGGAGGGACCGATGACGAAGGTCGGGATGTCGTGCTCCTGGAGGCGCCCGATGAGGTCCCGATCGAGGGCGGGCAGTCGACCGTCGACGAGTGCGGCGGAGAAGCGCCGCCCGCTCGCCGCCCGCACGCGCAGGTCTTCGGTCGACACGCACTTGACGAACTCGACCGGCAGGTGGCCCGACGTGGACCAGCGAGCGACCTGGGGGAACCAGTCGGCCCGGGCGGGGCCGAGGCCGAGCACCACGAAGCGCGGAGCGGTCATCGGCCGCCGCCCGGCGGTGCGGTCGTGGTGGAGACCCTGCCGGACGGGGAGGTGGATCGCTTCGGCGTGGTGGAGGTCGTGGTGGCGGTCGACGCGTCGTCGCCCGCAGGCTCCGGGCTCGGCTGCGCGGACTCCGTGGGGGTGACGCCCGTGGCGCGTGCCACGGTGAGCGCCGATCCGCGGAGGGCACTGACGGCTCCCTCGAGCCGGGCGGCACCGTCGACGGCGACCGTGATCGTCAGGCCGGTGCTCTCGCCCAGGCCGCCTCCGGTTGCCGACAGGTGGCGCACGACGGCGCCGGCGAGGACCTTCGTGGTGCGCTGGCGATCTCCGTCCGCGACCGTGGCGAAGACGTCGATCCGATCGCCGGACCGCAGGGAGCCGTCGACTGCCCACGGGGTGTCCACGGCGAAGCTGAACTCACGGCCCGTGGGCGCCGGTGCCGGCGCGAGCGCTCCCTCTTGGACGAGCTCGCCGGCGGCGAGCGGACCCAGCGAGATCGTTCCGTCGATGGCGGAGGGATCGTTGAACGCGCCAGCGCGCACCGTCGGCGGCAGGTCCATGGGCACGAGGCGCACGTCGGCGGCCTCGAGGCGCTGGCCCGGGTCGATCGAGCGGGTCGTGACGACGAATCGGGTGGTGGTGGACCTGCCGGAGCCGACGGCCACCCACCAGGTAGCCACCATCGCCGAGGCGACCAGCAGCCCGCCCAGGGTCGCGCGGCCGTTCGGCACGGGACGCCGGGTGCGGGGTCGCCGGCGGGTGGGTGGGTCACCCTCCGGGCCGCGTGGCGCGACCGTAGCGAACGGATCGCCTGGTGAGGTGCGTCGAAGGTTCCGCCCGAGCATCGGGCGACGATAAGCATGTTGGAAAGAGCGAGAAAAGGGCTGATACTCATGTGGAGCAGTCAGGACAGCTGTCGGGTGTCCAGACTGCACCGGTTTGTCCAGCGCCGTGCCTGACATCACCAGGGTTTGGCGGATGGAACATGAAAGGCTACGGCGAGAGTATGGTGTCCCTTATGTCCACCCCCATCCACTGGCTCAGCACGGCGGATGCTGCGAAGTACCTCGGCATCACCCCGCGCACGCTGTACCGCTTCATCGACGAAGGCCAGATCGCCGGCTACCGCTTCGGGCGGGTCATCCGGCTCAAGCAGGACGACGTCGATGCGTTCATCGAGCAGAGCCGCATCGCCCCCGGCACCCTCGAGCACCTCTACCCCGAGGTGGTCGGCGACTCCAACCGCTGACCCCAACCGGCGCCCGCCGCACCCGGTCCCGCCACCATCCGCCCACCCTCCGATCCGCCGGCTTCGCCGCGCCCGGCCGGAAGCTCCCCGATCAGGGGATGGAGCAGTGGCTCACCGCTTCGATCGGCACGTAGGTGGTGGACGTGCCGGTGCGCAGGGACACCACGTCGAGCCCGCTCGAGCGCAGCTCGCCCTCCACGTGGTCGCCCGAGAGCGTGTGGATCGTGACCGTGGGGTGGTCGGCCACCAGCTCGCCGAGCACGGCGCCGAGCGAGGCGCCCACGCTCACCACCCGGTCGCCGATCGACGGCGCCGCGTCGGGCTCGGCCCGCACGGCGGTGACCGCGCCCAGCATCACGAGGTAGGCCCCCACCCCGGGGGCCCGCAGGCTCACGAAGTCGGTGCCGATGGTGCGGATGATGCCCCGCAGCTGGTGGCGGTCGATGGTGGACACCGCCACGAGCGCCCGGCGCTCGCCCAGGTCCTGCAAGACGCCGGCGAAGGTGCCGCTCTCGGCGGCCTGGCGGCGCAGGAAGGCCTCGCGGCGACGGGACTCCACGGCGTCGATCACCCGCTGCCGATCGGTGAGCTCGCGCAGCTCGGTCTCGAGCCGCAGGAACTGCTCCGGTGAATCGCTCGCGTCCACACGATCCACGCTAGTGGTGGCCCGGTGCGCTCCTCGGGGATGCCCCGAGGTTCGCTCCACCGGGGGAAAGCAACCCTGGAGCCGCCCAGATCCGGCGATACGCTGGTTGCGATCCCCGTCGAAAGCCAGCTTTGACCACCTCGCACGTCACCATCCACGTACCCGGCAACCACCTCATGGGTCCGCTCCTGGGCGAACGAGACGAACTGCTCCGCATGGTCGAGGCGTCGTTCCCCGTCACGAGCATCCACGTGCGCGGCAACGAGGTCGGCATCGACGGCGACGACGCGGAGCGCGTCGGTCGCCTCTTCGGCGAGCTCGTGACCCTGCTCCAGGCCGGCCAGCAGGTGGATCCGCCGCTGCTGGCGCGCACCATCGAGATGGTCAAGGCCGACGAGCGCCCGTCCGACGTCTTCACCACCGAGGTGCTCAAGGGGGCCAAGGGCCGCCGCGTCCGCCCAAAGACGGCAGGCCAGAAGCGCTACGTCGATGCCATCGCGGAGAACATCATCACCTTCGGCCTCGGGCCCGCCGGTACCGGCAAGAGCTGGCTGGCGGTGGCCATGGCGGTGCAGGCGCTGCAGGCCAAGGAGGTGGACCGGATCATCCTCACCCGCCCGGCGGTGGAGGCGGGGGAGCGGCTGGGCTTCCTCCCCGGCGACCTCATGGCCAAGGTGGATCCCTACCTGCGCCCGCTCTACGACGCCCTGCACGACATGGTCGACATCGAGACCGCGGCGCGGTTCCTCGAGCGCGGCACGGTGGAGGTGGCGCCGCTCGCGTTCATGCGCGGCCGCACGCTCAACAACAGCTTCATCATCCTCGACGAGG
>JAHBSN010000364.1 GCA_019639095.1 Actinomycetota bacterium | reverse complement strand
ACCGCGAGGGCGTGCTGGCCGTTCTCCATCCAGTGCTGGCCCATGGCGCAGCCGGTGTAGGGGGCGAGGTACTTGAAGGGCGCGGGGTCCGACGCCGGGGACACGACCACCACCGTGTACTCCATGGCGCCGCGGGCCTCGAGGGTGGCCACCGTCTGCGCCACCGTGGAGGCCTTCTGGCCGATGGCGACGTAGACGCAGTTCACCCCCAGGCCCTTCTGGTTGATGATCGTGTCGATCGCCACCGACGTCTTGCCCGTCTTGCGGTCGCCGATGATCAGCTCGCGCTGGCCCCGGCCGATCGGCGTCATGGCGTCGATGGCCTTGATGCCGGTCTGGAGGGGCTCGTGCACGGGCTTGCGGCCCATGATCCCGGGAGCCTGGACCTCCATGCGGCGCGTGCCGACGTTGGTCAGCGGGCCCTTGCCGTCGACCGGCTCGCCGAGGGTGTTGACCACCCGGCCGAGCAGGCCGTCGCCGCAGGGCACCGAGAGGATCTCGCCGGTGGCGCGCACCACCTGGCCCTCCTCGATGTCGCCGACCTCGCCGAGGACCACGGCCCCGATGGAGTCTTCGTCGAGGTTGAGGGCGAGGCCGATGGTCCCGTTCTCGAACTCGAGCATCTCGTTCACCGCGCAGTCGGGGAGGCCCCCGACGGTGGCGATGCCGTCGCCGACCTCCAGCACGTGGCCCACCTGCGCGGCCACCAGGTCGGGCTTGAAGCCCTCGAGGTTCTTGCGCAGGGCGGCGGTGATGTCGTCGGTGTTGATCGTGAGCTCGGCCATGTGCCGTGTTCTCCTGGTGCCGTGAGGGCGTCTTCGAGGGTGGGTCGCTGCGAGCCGGGGCTACAGCGCGTGCTTGAGCTGGTCGAGGCGGCGGCGGACCGACCCGTCGATGACGGTGTCGCCCACCTGGGCCACGAGGCCGCCCTTGACGGACGGATCCAAGATGACCTTGACCTCGACCGACTTCCCCGTGGCTCGGCCGAGGGCCTCGGCGAGACGGGTCTTCTGGTCGTCGGTGAGGGCGATGGCCGAGCGGACCTCGGCCACCTCCTTGTTGGCCTCCCGGGCGGCCATGGCGACGAGCTCGTCGACGATGGCCGGGAGGTCGCGGATGCGGCCGGTGCCGACCACCATCGAGACGAGGCTCGTGGTGGTGGGCTGGGCCTTGCCGCCGAGGAGGTCGACGATGACCTGCTGGCGGGTGGCCACGGGCACGTGGGGGTCGGCGAGCGAGTCGCGCAGCTCGTCGTTCCCACGCACCACCTGGGCCACCCGGAACAGCTCGTCCTCGATCTCGGCCAGGGGGCCTTCGGCCCGGGCGACCGCGAAGAGGGCCTCGGCGTATGCCGTGGTGCGGTCGTCGGCCATCAGCGGTTCGCCCCCACCTGGTCGATGTAGGCGTCGACGAGGGCGACCTGGGTGTCGCGGTCGAGGTTGCGCTCGACGACCTGCTCGGCGGCACCGATGGCCAGGGTGGCCACCTCGCCTCGGAGGTCGGCGATGGCCTGGGCCTTGGCCGACTCGATGTCGGCGGTGGCCCGAGCCCGCAGCTCGGCGATGTCGGCCTGGGCCTTGGCGGTGAGGGTCTGCTTCACCTCGTCGGCGGCCTGGCGGGCCTCCTCGATGATGCGGGCCGACTCGTTGCGGGCGTCGGCGAGCTGGGTCTGGTACTCGGCGAGGATCGCCGAGGCCTCGGTGCGCTGCGCTTCGGCGGCGTCGAGGTCAGACCGGATGCGCTCGGTGCGGGCGTTCATGGCCGTCTTCATGGCCGGCAGGCCCTTCCAGGCCAGGGCGCCGAACACGATGGCGAAGCCCACGAAGCCCCAGATGAGCTCGTTGGTCTCGGGGACCAGCGGGTTCGGGGCCTTCTGGCAGTCGACGTCGATCGAGTTGGCTTCCTCGAGCTGCTTGATGCACTCCTCGACGGGGTGGCTCAGCTCGCCCTCTGCGGCAGCAGGACGGGCGAACCCGAGGAACCCAAAGAGCACGACGGCGGCTGCTGCGAGGAGCAGTCGGGTGCGATGCATGTGGTCGGTCTCCGTCTTCAGGCGCCGGCGAGGAAGAACACGACGAAGCCGATGAGCGCCAGGGCCTCGACGAAGGCGATGCCCAGGAACATGGTGGTGCGCACCATGCCGGCGGCCTCGGGCTGGCGGGCCATGGCCTGCACGGCCTGCCCCACGAGGTAGCCGATGCCGATGCCCGGTCCGATGGCGCCGAGGCCATAGGTGAGAGCGGCGAGGCCCTTGTTGCTGATCTCTGCGAGGAGCATTGGTGGTCTCCTGGCCTTTCTGGGTTTGGTGCTACTGGTGGTTGGTTGGAA
The DNA here is from genome assembly GCA_019639095.1 of Actinomycetota bacterium. Lineage (GTDB taxonomy): Bacteria > Actinomycetota > Acidimicrobiia > Acidimicrobiales > Iamiaceae > Aquihabitans. The sequence continues at coordinate 1,105 of JAHBSN010000364.1, read as the reverse complement.
CTGCGGTGAGCCGCTGGGGCTCAGTGCTCGTGGCTCTGGGCGGCGTTGATGTACACGCCGGTGAGCAGGGTGAACACGTACGCCTGGAGGAACGAGACGAACACCTCGAAGGCGGTGAAGAAGATGACGCCGATGAGCGGCAGCGGGGCGAAGATGGCGTACCACTTGGCCACCACGAGGCCGCTGGTGAGCACGGCGAAGGTGACGAGCAGGATGTGGCCGGCCAGCAGGTTGGCGAAGAGACGCACCGTGTGGCTGAAGGGCTGCACGAGGAACTTCGAGACGAACTCGATGAGCATCACGAGCGGCAGGAGGAACACCGGAACGCCCGGCGGCACGAGGGCGTGCTTGAAGTAGCCCAGGCCGTGGCTCTTGAAGCCGGCCCCGTGGTAGATGACGTAGCTGAGCAGCGCCAGCAGCAGCGGGAGGGCGATGCGGGCCGACGCCGGCATCTGGAAGAACGGGATGACCTCGAAGATGTTGGTGAAGAAGATGAAGAAGAAGAGGCTCATCAGGTAGGGCGTGTACTTGAGGCCCTCCTTGCCCATCGTGTCCATCACGATGCCGTCCTCGATGAACTCGACGGCGATCTCGGCGAGGTTCTGGGCCCCGGTGGGCACCAGCTCCTTCTTCCGACCGCCGAGCCAGAACAACAGGAGCGTGAACAGCACGGCGAAGCCGTAGATCACGACGACCTTGTTGATCTCCCAGATCTCTCCCTCGCCGACGAAACCAGGCCAGTTGACGATGTGGCTCAGCGGCGGGAACTCGAGTGCGAGCACGCTCACGACTCCTCAGTGGTGGGCTTGAGGCCGGGGAAGGCCAGCGATGCGGACACGAAGCGGGTCTCCCAGAACAGGAGGCCGAGGTGGGCCACCACGAGGGTGGTCCCGAGCGGCACGGGCTCGACCCAGGGCTGGTTGCGCACGGCCAGCACGGCCGCGCTGATCAGCCCGATGCGGATCACGAACCCGAACAGCGACACCCCCATGAGCAGGCCGAGCGAGATGCGGGCGGCCCAGCCCAGGAGGACGGCGGCCAACCAGAAGTTGGCCAGGACGAGGGCGGCGGCGAAGGCCACCGAGGCCACGCCGGCGCCGCCCCA
>JAHBSN010000363.1 GCA_019639095.1 Actinomycetota bacterium | reverse complement strand
GAGCCCCGCGAGGTGCTGCTGGCCAAGTTCGCCGGCCTGCTCGCCGCCCCGCTCCAGCAGTTCGCCGGGATGCTCCAGGCCCTGCCCCGCGACTTCGCCTACGGCCTCAAGGCCCTCATCGACCAGGGCGGCGCTCCCGGCGCCCCCGCCAGCGCCCCGGCGCCGGCGGCCGACGAGGCTCCCGCCGACGAGGCCCCCGAGACCCCCGCTGCCGAGGCCGATGCCCCGGCGGACGAGACCCCCGCTGCCGAGGCCGACGCCCCGGCCGCCGAGACCACCGACACCGAACCCGACGCGGCCGACGAATCGGCCGAGACCCCACAGGAGAGCTGATCCATGGCCACCCAGGAAGAAATCCTCGATTCCATCGCCAACCTCTCGGTCCTGGAGCTCAGCGAGCTCCTCAAGGCCTTCGAGGAGAAGTTCGGCGTGACCGCCGCGGCCCCCGTGGCCGTCGCCGCCGCCGGTGGCGGCGGTGGCGCTGCGGCCGCCGCCGACGACGCCGACGAGCAGGACGAGTTCGACGTCGTCCTCGTCGCCGCCGGCGAGAAGAAGATCAACGTCATCAAGGAGGTGCGCGCGCTCACCAACCTCGGCCTGAAGGAGGCCAAGGACCTGGTGGACAACGCCCCCAAGCCCATCCTCGAGAAGGCGTCCAAGGACGACGCCAACAAGGCCAAGGAGGCCCTCGAGGGCGCCGGCGCCACCGTCGAGCTCAAGTAGCACGGCGCGGGCTCCACGCCCGCAGCGCTCGACGCGGCCGCCGCTCCTCCGGGGGCGGCGGCCGCGCCGCGCCCGGGCCGAGGGCGGGGGTCCGCGAGACTGCTCCCCATGACGGGAGGTCCGAGCGAGCGGGGACCCTCCCGGGGCGAGGTCGTCCTGGTGGGCGCGCTGATCGCCATGGTGGTGGTGCCGGTGCTGGGCGCGGGCATCCGCCTGGCCGCCGAGGGCTGGTTCCCCACCTTCGACGACGCAGTGATCGCGAACCGCAGCTACGACGTGCTCACCCGCCACACCCCCCTCGTGGGGCAGTTCTCGCTGGCGGGCAGCCGGGGCCCGTCGACCCACAGCCCCGGCCCGATGCTCTTCTGGTACAGCGCGCTGTCGGCACGCGGACCGGTGTGGGCCATCCCGGTGTGGACCTCGGTGGTGAACGCCGCCTGCTTCGCCGGCTCGATCCTGCTCGCCCGGCGCCGGGGCGGCACCGGCCTGGCCGCCGTGGTGGCGCTGGGATGCCTGGCACTGGTGCGCTCGCTCGGCCCGGTGACCATGGCCGAGGTCTGGAACCCCTGGATCGGTCTCGTGCCCCTGGTGCTGCTGGTCTTCCTCACGTGGTCGGTGCTCGACGGCGACCGGCGCCTGCTGCCCGTGGCCGTGCTGGTCGGGTCGTTCACCCTGCAGGGGCACCTCTCGCTGATGTTCCCGTCGATGGCGCTGCTGGTGGTGGCCGTGGTGGGCGGCTGGCTCGTGCCCCTGGCCCGTCGCCGGTCGGTTCCGGGCGGGTGGGCGCCGGTCCTCTGGTCGGTGCCGGTGGGGCTGGCGTGCTGGGTGCTGCCCGTGTACCAGGAGCTGACGACCGACCCCGGGAACCTCACCCTGCTCGCCCGCTCGGGCGGCGAGCCGGGCGGCCGTGGTGGGGTCCTCGCCGTGAAGGCCACCCTGTGGCGGAGCCTCGGCGTGCCGCCCACGTGGGCGCAGGGCGAGCCCGATCCGCTCCACTTCGCCACCTTGAGCTTCTCGCCCGTCGGGTGGCCGCAGCTGGTGCAGACGGCCGCGGTGCTGGGGCTGCTCGCCGGGGTGGGCGTGCTCGCCGTGCGAGCGCGGGACCGCCTCGTGGCCTCGGCGGTGGCGGTGGCCGCGGCGCTGGTGGCCGGCATGGTGGCCACCGCCCTCACCATCCCCCTCGATCGGGGGCTGGTGGCGGGCTACACCTTCCGGTGGTTCACGATCGCGTCGTTCGTGGTGTGGCTGGCCATCGGCCTCGGGCTGTGGCGCCTGGTGCTGGAGCCGGCGTGGCGGACCCGACCGGGCGCCGGCACCGAGGCGACGCGGTGGCCGGTGGCGTCGCCGGCCGTGCTCGCCGTCGGGGCGGTGCTGCTCGGCGTGGTCGCCCTGGCGCTGCCGTGGCGGGACCAGTTCGCGTTCTCCTACGACCCTGGCCGGGCCCTCGGCCGGGTGGTGGTGGACGCCACGGAGCCGGGGGGCACCTACCTGGTGGGCCGCTCGGGTCGATGGGACCTCGGGTTCACGCCGGTGGTGGGCCACGAGCTGCGCAAGGCCGGCCGGCACCCGGTGATGATGCGGACGCGCATCGAGGCGTTCGGCGAGCACCACGCCCCCACCGGCGTCCGCTGCGACGGGGTGATCGTCCTGCAGGAGCCGGGCGACGTGCCCGAGCCCGGGGCGCGCCGCCTCGCCGAGATCGACGTGCCCGATTCGGGCTACCTGGGCGACCGCATCATCGTGTCGATGGCGGCCGACGACTCCGCCGACGGGCAGTGCTGAGGACGGTCAGGCCCGGGCCACGGCGAAGCTGATCCCCACGCCGTCGAGCGTGGCCTCGCTGGCCTGCGGCTCCTCGACCAGGTCGACCGAGGTGGCGAGCACGCTGTCGGCCAGGTGGCGCCGGTGGGCCTCCACCATGGCCGCCTGCTCGGCCGGCAGGTGCAGGGCGAGGGAGATGCGGTCGGTGACCTCGAGACCGGCGTCCTTGCGGGCCTGCTGCACCAGTCGCACGAGGTCTCGCGCCACGCCCTCGGCGTGGAGCTCGGGGGTGACCGTGGTGTCCAGCGCCACGACGAGGCCGGTGTCGATGGTGCGGCCCTCGGGGTCGACGTAGCGCACCGGCGCCGCGGCCACGTCGTCGGCCGCCTGGAGCACCAGCTCGTACTCGCCGTCGTGGAGGGCGTGGCCGCCCACGAGGACCGAGCCGTCCTCGGCCCGGGACCACTCGCCGGCCTTGGCCGCTTTGATCACCGCCTGGACGTCCTTGCCCAGGCGCGGCCCGAGCGCACGCGGGTTGGGGCGCACCACCTCGGTGCCGTAGGCGGTGCGGTCGGCCGAGGTGGGCACGGCCTTGACGTTGAGCTCCTGGGCGATGAGGTCGGCGAAGGGGCCCAGCGCCTCGGCTCGGGCGCCGGCCACCGCGAGCGACCGCAGCGGCAGGCGGCTGCGGAGCTTGTGGTCCTCGCGCACGCCGAGGTCCGTGGAGCACGCGGCGCGGACCTCGTCCATGGCCCGGACGAGGTCGGGATCCGCGGGCAGCGCCGTGGGGTCGGGCCAGTCGGCCAGGTGGACCGACCGCTCGCCGGTGAGGCCGGTGTGGATCTCCTCGGCGAGCATGGGCAGCAGCGGCGCGATCACCTTCGAGAGCGTGACGAGCACGGTGTAGAGGGTGTCGAAGGCGTCGGCCTTGTCGGCGGCGGTGCCCGACCCCGAGGCGTCCAC
>JAHBSN010000362.1 GCA_019639095.1 Actinomycetota bacterium | reverse complement strand
GGTCATGGACCTGGTGGCCGACGGCGCCCGCGTGACGATCGAGGGCGATCGCCTGCTGGTGGACGGCGAGGAGGTCGCCCGGGGCACCCGCCAGGACCTCGGCACCTTCGGCGAGGTCCTCGAGGTGTCCCGGCTGAACATGGGCGACGAGCTCCAGCGCTTCGCCGAGAACACCCTCAACTACATCCAGCGCGAGGGCCACCTCCTCATCGACCAGCCCGACCTGCCCGACATCCCGGTCGACTTCCGCGGCCGGCACGTGCTCGTGGTGGTGCGAGGCGTCGACTACAAGAAGGACCTCGACCTGCTGCGTCGCAGCGGCTACCTGAAGGAGCAGAAGCCGCTGCTCATCGGGGTCGACGGCGGGGCCGACGCCCTCCTCGAGCTGGGTCACAAGCCCGACGTGATCATCGGCGACATGGACTCGGTGAGCCCCACCGCCCTGCGCTGCGGCGCCGCGCTGGTGGTGCACGGCTACACCGACGGACGTGCGCCGGGCGCCGAGCTGCTCGAGGAGCTCGGGGTGCCCTACGTGGTGTTCGCCTCCACCGGGACCTCCGAGGACATCGCCATGCTCGTGGCCTTCGAGCGGGGCGCCGACCTCATCGTGGCGGTCGGCACCCACTCGTCGATGGTGGACTTCCTCGACAAGGGTCGGGCCGGCATGGCCTCCACGTTCCTGGTCCGCATGAAGGTGGGCCCGATCCTGGTCGACGCCAAGGGCGTCAACCGCCTCTACGACAACCGCGTCCGCAAGCGCGACCTCATCCCGCTGGTGGTGGCGGCCATCATCACCCTCGCCATCATCAGCGCCGTGAGCGACCCGATCCGCACCGTCGTGCGCGGCCTGCTCCTGTCCGTGCGCTGAACCCCGCCGAGAGAGACCTCCCCGCACGATGATCAACTTCCGCTACCACATCGTCTCGATCACGGCCGTGTTCCTGGCCCTGGGCATCGGGACCGCCCTCGGGAGCACCTTCCTCGACCGCTACACGGTCGACCTGCTCGACCGGAACATCAGCAGCGCCGAGGCGCGCATCAAGGCCACCGACGCCGAGAACGACCGGCTCCAGTCCCAGGTGGACGACGCCGAGGCCCGAGATGGCGCCCTGCTGGTGTCGGGGGCTCCCCAGATGCTCGACGATCGGCTGCCCGACGTCCCCGTGCTGGTGGTGGCCGCCGCCGGCGTCGACGGCGCCGCGGTCGACGCCGTCGAGCTGGTCCTGGGCACCACCGGGGCCGACCTCAGGGGCAGCCTCCTGCTCACCGACAAGCTGGCGTTCGCCGACGGCGTCGATGCCGAGCTCGCCGACGCCCTGGGCCTCCAGGACCCCGACGTGCGGGAGCTGCGCGCCGCCGTCGAGGACCAGCTGGCCAACGCCATGCTGGCCGCGGCCGTCGTGCCCGACGAGCAGCCCGAGCCGACCACGACCACCACGGCGCCCACCACCACGGCCGATCCCGGTGCCACCACGTCGTCCACGAGCGCTCCCGCCACCACCAGCACCACCACGGCGGCGGCCCCCGCCGGCGAACCGGCGCCGAGCGGACCCGACGGCACGCAGCCCGACGTGCTCACCACCCTCCTCGAGCGAGGGTACGTGCGCTTCGATCCGGCCGCGGGCGTCGACGCCGCCGATCCGCTGCTCGAGGTGCCGGGCTACCGCTACGTGCTCGTCTCCCAGGCCGGCCTCGAGCCGAGCGCCAACGAGGTGCTGCTGTCGCTGCTCCCCACCGGCGTCACCGACGGCATCCTCCCCGCCGTCGTGGTGAGCCCGTCGGTCCCGCCGCGCACCGACCCCGACGCCCCCGAGCCCGAGCCGAGCGCGGTGGCGACGGTGCGCGAGGACGACGACCTCGCCGCCCGATATGGCACCGTCGACCAGGTGGAGACCTTCGCCGGCCAGGTGGCCACGGTGCTGTCGGTCGACCGGCTCGGCGCCGCCAAGCCCGGTCACTACGGCCAGGCCGACGGGGCCGAGGCCATCGTCCCGCCGCCTCCGTGACGGCCGACCCGGGCGCGCCCCCCGCCGCGGCGGCCCCCACCTCCACCTCGCTCGCCCGCAGCACGGCCGTCATGACCGTGCTCACGTTGGTGTCGCGCGCCACGGGCCTGGTGCGCATCGTGCTGGTGGGCGCGGTCGTGGGCACCACGTTCCTCGGCAACACCTACGAGAGCACGAACACGATCCCCAACGTCGTGTTCGAGCTCATGGCTGCCGGCACGTTCCAGGCCGTGCTGATCCCCACGCTCGTGCGCCTGATGGACCGCGGGCGCCAGGAGGAGGCCGAGCACATCGCCGCCTCGGTGTTCGGCGTGGCGCTGGTGGCGCTGTTCGGGGTGGCCCTGGTTGGCATGGCGTTCGCCCACCAGATCGCCACGGTGCTCTTCAGCGGATCCGACGAGGCGGTGCGGGCCGACCAGATCCGCCTGGGCAGCATCTTCCTGCTGATCTTCCTGCCCCAGGTGGGCATGTACGCCACCGGCATGGTGGCCACGGGGGTGCTGAACGCCCAGCACCGCTTCGCCGTGCCCGCCATCGCGCCGGCGGTCAACAACGTGATCGTCTGCACGGCCTACGGCCTGTTCTGGTGGTCGCGCCACGGGGCCGAGCCCTCGCTCGACCTCACCGGACTGCAGATCGCCCTGCTCGCCGGTGGCACCACGGCGGGGGTGGTCGGCTTCAGCCTGCTTCCGCTGCTCGCGGTGCGCCGCACGCCGTTCCACCTGCGCGTGGCGTTCGATCGGCGCCACCCCGAGGTGACCCGCATCCTCAAGATGGGGGTGTGGGCGGCGGGGTTCCTCGCCTCCACCCAGCTGCTCATCCTGGTGGAGATCCTGCTCGCCAACCGGATCAAGGGCGGCGTGGTGGCGCTGCAGATCGGGTGGACGTTCTTCCTCCTCCCGTACGCCCTCTTCGCCCAGCCGGTGCTCACCGCGCTCTTCCCGACCATGTCGCGCCAGGTGGCCCACGAGGACCACGAGGGCTACGCCCGCTCGGTGGAGCGCGGCACCGAGATGATCTGCCTCTTCGTCATCCCGGCGGCGATCTCGTTCGTGGCCGTGGCCCCCGCCCTGTGCCGGGCGATCCTGTTCGGGGCGATCGACAGCGAGGGCGCCGCCGAGGTGGCCCGCGTGGTCACGGCGTTCGCGCCCGGCGTGGTGGGCTACGGCCTGCTGCTCTTCTACGCCCGGGCGCTGTACGCCCGCGACGACGCCCGCACGCCCACCATCGTCAACCTGGCCGCCGGCGTCGCCGGCGGCATCGCCATGGTGGCGCTCTTCCCGCTGGCCTCCACGCGCTGGCAGGTGCCGGTGCTCGCGGCCGTGCACGCGCTCGCCTACAGCGCCGGCGCGGTCGTGGTGGCCCGCATCGTCGCCCGACGCCTGCCGACCTCGGCCCGTCCCCACCTGCTGCGCCGCCTGCGGCCCCAGCTGCGCGCGTGGTGTCGGGTC
>JAHBSN010000361.1 GCA_019639095.1 Actinomycetota bacterium | reverse complement strand
CTCGGGCAGCCTGGCCGACGTGACCGGGTCGTCGCTCGCCGTGTCGAGCGACCTCGCCCGGCGGCGGGGCTGGCAGGTGGGCACCGCGGTCCCCTACGCCCTGCTCGACGGCACCACCGGCCGAGCCACCGTGCGGGCGGTGTACGACCGCAGCTCGCTCGTGGGCGACCTGATCGCCCCCACCGACCTGGTGGCCGGCCACGGCGCCCCGGTGAGCGACGTGGTGGTGGCGATCGGCCTCGCCCCCGGCGTGAGCATGGACGAGGGCCGGGTCGCCATCGCCACCGCCACCGCCGACGTGCCCACGATGGACGTGCAGGACCGCCAGGAGTTCAGCGACGCCGTGGGCGCCCAGATCAACCAGGTCCTGGCGCTCGTCTACGGCATGTTGGCCCTGTCGATCGTGATCGCCCTGATCGGCATCGCCAACACGCTCTCGCTCGCCACGTTCGAGCGGACCCGGGAGCTCGGGCTGCTGCGAGCCATCGGGCAGGCCCGAGGCCAGACCCGGGCCATGGTCCGCTGGGAGTCGGTGGTGATCGCCGTGTTCGGCACCGTGCTCGGCCTGGGCGTCGGCGTCCTCGGGGCGTGGGCGCTCGTGGCGTCGACGCCGCCGAACAGCGAGCTGAGCGTGCTCGCCCTGCCCGGCGGCCAGCTCGCCGTCGTGCTGACGGCGGGTGCGGTGGCCGGGGTGCTCGCCGCGCTGCGGCCGGCGGCCCGGGCCGCGAAGCTCGATCCGCTGGCGGCCATCGCGTCGGCCTGAGCGGGACCGGGCGGGGACGACGGCGCCGCCTACCATGCGGGCCGATGACCGACCCCACGCCTCCGCCCGGCTCGCCCACGGCTCCGATCGCCATCGCCGGCGACGCGTCCTCGGCCACGGCCCACCTCACCGCCCCCGTCGTCCTGCTCGACGACGCCTTCCTCGGTCGCCTCGGCGAGGTGTGCGCCGACGTGCGGCTCGACCCCGGCGAGCGGGCCGAGGCCAGCCGCGACTGGTGGCCGCTCGCCATGGTGTGGGCCACCGAGGGCCAGGTCGGCCAGGTGGCCGGGGCCGTCGTGCGGCCCACGTCCACCACCGAGGTGTCGGGCGTGCTGCGGCTCTGCAACGAGGCCCGCGTGCCGGTCACGCCGGCCGCCGGCCGGTCGAGCGTGGTGGGCGGCACCGTGCCCGTGCACGGCGGCGTGGTGCTGGACCTCACCGCCCTCTCCGGGATCGGCGAGGTCGACGCCACGTCGGGGATCGTCGAGGTGGCCGCCGGCACCTTCGGCGACGCGTTCGAGGCCGAGCTCCAGGCCAGCCACGGCCTCACGGTCGGGCACTGGCCGCAGTCGATGTCGCTGTCGACGGTGGGCGGCTGGCTCGCGTGCCGCGGCGCCGGGCAGCTGTCGAACCGCTACGGCAAGATCGAGGACATCGTCGTGGGGCTCGAGGTGGTGCTCGCCGACGGCACCGTGGTCCAGACCGGCGGCCAGCCCCGCCAGGCCGTGGGCCCCGACCTCACCCAGCTGTTCGTGGGCGCCGAGGGCACCCTCGGCGTGATCACCCGGGCCTGGCTCCAGGCCTGGCCCGCGCCCACCCGCACCGCCCGCTCGGCCTGGGGGTTCCCCTCCTTCGCCGACGCGCTGCACGCCATGCGCCGCCTCACCCGACGGGGCGCCAACCCCGCGGTGCTGCGCCTCTACGACGGCATCGAGTCGCAGCGGAACTTCGGCGTGGAGCAGACGGTCAACGTGCTGCTCGCGTTCGACGAGGGCGACCCCACGGTGGTCGATGCCGGCATGGCCGTGGTGGCCGAGGAGTGCGCCGGGGCCGACCGCCTCGACGACGCCCTCGTGGAGCAGTGGCTGGGCCACCGCAACGACGTGGCCGCCCTGGAGGCGCTGATCTCGAAGGGGTACGTGGTCGACACCATGGAGATCTCAGCCCCGTGGGCCGCCCTGGACCAGATCTACGACGACGGCCTGGCCGCCATCGGCGCGGTCCCCGGCACCCTGGCGGTGTCGGCCCACCAGTCGCACTCCTACCTCACCGGCGGGTGCCTCTACTTCACCTTCGCCGCCCAGGTGGAGCCCGACCAGCGCGAGGCGTACTACGTGGCCGCCTGGGACGCCGGCACCCGCGCCGTGCTCGCCGGTGGCGGCTCGCTCAGCCACCACCACGGCGTCGGCCTCAACCGAGCCCGCTTCGTGGGCGAGGCCCTGGGCGAGGGGCTCGACGTGCTGGCCCAGCTGAAGGCCGCGCTCGACCCGCACGGCATCTGCAACCCCGGCAAGCTCGGCCTCCCCGATCCCTTCGGGGCCGTGCGCTGGCCCCCCGCATGACCCTGGACCGCATGGTGGTCGTCCGGGGGGCGGCCGGCGGCCTGATCCTGTCGATGCCGGCGGCGCTCGCCAACGTGGTGTTCGCCGACCAGGAGCCGAAGTCGCAGATCCTGGTGAACCTGTCGTTCCTGGCCGTGCTGGTGGGCTTCGCGTTGGCCGGGTTCGTGGCCGGGCTCGATGCACCCGACGACCTCGTGGTGCACGGGATCGCCGCCGCCGGCATCGCGTTCGTGCCGATCGAGGTGGTCAGCATCCTGGGCCGGCTCGACCGGGGCGACCCGCTGTCGGTTCCCGCCATCGTGATCGTGGCCGCCTTCGCCGTGCTCGGAGGGCGCACCGGCGCCCAGCTCGCGGCCAACCGGCGAGCCCGGAAGGAGACGCCATGAAGATCCTCGTCGTCGATGTCGGCACCAGCGGCGTGCGGGCCGCCGTGGTGGAGCCCGGCCGGGGCGTGGTGCTGAGCCACCGCCAGGAGGTGCTCCCGTCGTCGCCCGAGCCGGGGCTCGTGGAGTTCGACGCCGTCGAGCTCGCCACCGCCGTGCTCGCCGTGGCCCGCCGAGCGGTCGACGAGGCCGGCGGGGTCGACGCCGTGGGCATCGCCAACCAGCGCGCCTCCACCATCGTGTGGGACCGCGCCACCGGCGAGCCGGTGGGCCCCGGCCTCGGATGGCAGGACCTGCGCACCGTGGTCGCCTGCCTCACGCTCGCCGGCCAGGGCATCCGCATGGCACCCAACGCCGCGGCCACCAAGATCGCCCACCTGCTCGACCTGGCCGACCCCGACCGCAGCCGGGACCTGTGCGCCGGCACGGTGGACAGCTGGGTGGCGTGGACCCTGTCCGAGGGTGCTGTGCACGTCACCGACGCCACCAACGTCGCCCTGTACGGCCTGCGCACCGACGACCAGTCCGACTGGCACCCGGCGGTGCTGGACGCGCTGAACATCCCGGTCGGGGTCCTCCCCGCCGTGGTCGATTCGATCGGCGCCCTGGGCGAGGCCTCGGCGCTCCCCGGTGCGCCGCCCATCGCCGGCATCCTCGGCGACCAGCAGGCATCGCTGCTCGGGCAGGGGTGCGTGCACGCCGGCCAGGCCAAGATCACCTTCGGCACCGGCGGCATGCTCGACCTCTGCCTCGAGG
>JAHBSN010000360.1 GCA_019639095.1 Actinomycetota bacterium | reverse complement strand
GGTCCAGCTTGAGCCAGTTGAGGCCCCAGTTGTCCCGACGGAAGCCGTCCACGGTGATCATGGCGTTGTTGGCCGGGTCGGTGGTGGCCCGCAGGTACCCGAAGTCGCCGGACGGGCCCGGCGCCGCGGGGTTCACCTGGAACGTGCCGGTGGTGGTGGCCGTGCTGCCGCCCGCCACCACCACGTCACGACAGGACGGGGCGTCGTAGCCGGCCACGGCACCGAAGCACACCTGGTGGGAGCCGGGGGCGATCTCGGTCCACACGCCCCAGTCGTTGCGCGCCACGCCGTCGATCGAGACGGTGGAGGGCAGGGCCGGGCTGGTGATGGCCCGCAGGTAGCCGTTGGGGGTGTAGGTGCCGGTGACCGAGCTGGTGGTGCCGGCCACGAGGTTCACGACCTGGCAGGGCGGTTCGGTGTAGCCGGACACCGGCCGGAAGCACACCAGGTGGTTGCCGCTCGGCAGGCGGACCCAGTTGAGGCCCCACGAGTCTCGGACGGTGCCGTCGACGGAGATCTCCGCCGGCAGGGCGGGGCTGGTGACCACCCGCAGCTCGGGGAGGGCGGCGGTGATGGTGAAGTTCGCGGCGTTCACGTTGAAGAACCGCACGCCGGTGCCCGCGCCCGACTGGACCACCATGATCCGCGCCGTGGTGGTGCCGGCGCTCGGGAGCGTGACCGCCTGGGTGCCGTCGTTCGGGGTGCCGCTCACGAGGGTGGTCGGGAACGTGGCGCCGCCGTCGGTGGACAGCAGGATGTCGACGGTCGAGGCGTTGATCGGGGCCGAGGCGGTGCCGGCCACGTTCCAGGTCACCGTCTGGCTGGTGTTGCCGCCGTAGCTCACCGCCGAGCTCTGGCTCGTGACGGCGAACGGGGCGCCCGTGTCGGACACGGTGACGGTGATGTCGTCGTTGTTGACGCCGCCGCCGCCGGCCTTGTTGTCACGCGTGGTCAGCCGGAAGTGCAGGCTCCGCGACACGCTGGGCAGGTACTCCGACCAGCAGGTCTGCGACACGCCGAGCGTGGCGGTGAGGGCCGGGCACCCGCTCGGGATGTTGGTGGTGCCGGCCACCACCGACGACAGCTTCGGCAGGTACCGCACCGGCGACGACGTGGGCACGACCTCCCGGAACAGCGCGCCCGAGGCGACGTTGGGGTTGTCGAGCGTGCGCAGGCCGCCGAGGTCGCGCTGCTGCCACTCGTAGGTGAGCGGGTCGTTGTTCGCGTCGGTGCCCGAGCCCCGCAGCAGGAACGGCGTGCGGGCCGGGATGGTCCCGTCGGCGCCGGCGGCGGCGGTGGGCACGGCGTTGCCCGTGCTCTGCGCACCGATGTCGCCCGGCGCGCCGGCCGTGGTCTGGTCGAGGATCTGGTCGAAGCTCGCCGCGTTGAAGTACGGATCGGAGGCGCCCACGGTGCCGCTCACGACCTTGGACGTGTCGTCCAGCCCGCAGATGCCGCCGTAGGCCATGATGCTCGTCCCGCTGCCGACCTCGTAGGCCGTGGACGAGTTGCCGTTGCCCGAGCAGCTCCCCCGCGTGCCGGCGAAGGTGTGGTCGCCGCCGTACTCGTGGCCCACCTCGTGCGCCACGTAGTCGACGATGAACGGGTCGTTGGTGGGCGGGTTGGTCCCGGTGGTGCCCCGGGCCTTCTGCCCGTTCACGCCCACCACGCCGAGGTAGGCGCAGCCGCCCGAACCGGTGGTGACCACGTGGCCCACGTCGTAGTTCGCCGAGCCGATCGCGCCATCGACCACCGCCTGGTTCGAGTCGGCGTCGTCGCAGCTGTTGTTGTAGGGGTCGGTGCCGGCGTTCGTGAAGATGATCGACGTGTTGTTGGCCACCAGCACGAGGCGCACGGCCACCTCGGTCTCGTAGATCTGGTTGAGGCGGTTGACCACGGTGACGATGGCGGCCTGGGCGTTGGGCACGGTGCCGCCGAAGTACTGGGTGTACTCGCCGCTGGCGGCGAAGGCCGCCCGGTGCACGCGCAGCTGCGTGCCCGAGCTGCGGGCCGGTGCGCCGCCGGCGGCGTCGCCGCCGGCCGGACGGTCGCCCAGCACGCGCTCCTGGAACTCGTGGGGGTTCGAGGTGAGCGCGCGGCGGAAGTAGCTCACGTAGGCGCTGGTGTCGAGGTGGTAGTAGGGGTCGACGTACCACGCCCCCTCGGGCGAGCGCACCGACGCGTGGAAGCCGAGCGGGGTCACGTCGAAGGCCACCGTGGCCGCCGGGTCGTCGATGCCCTGGCCCCGGTAGGTGTGGATGTCGGGGAACTGCGCCGCCAGGCCCGGCTCCATGGTGGCCACCTCCACCACGCGGAACCGCTGGGCCGCGCCGGTGGGCCCGGGGATCGACACGACCTGACCGCCGGCGATGCCGGCGCCGGGCGAGGGCTCCTCGGGCACTGAGGCCAGCTGCGCCTCGAGCGCCGGCTGGTCCAGGGCGAGGGCCGTGAACGAGTCGGGTCGGACCTCGACCCGGGCGCCGGGCGTGCGCGACGCCGGCAGCGACGAGAGCACCGTCCAGGGGTCGCCACCTCCCCCGGTCTGGGCGGGGGCGGCCCCACCGGAGGGCGGTGCTCCCGCCAGCGCCGCCAGGACGATCAGTGCGACGACGACCACACGCTTCATGCCCGTTCCCCTCCCGGCGGCGCGGCCCACGCCGTGCGCTCGCGTGGAGTGTGGTGCGCGCTCCGGGGTGCGTCAACCGGGCGGGTCAGCTGCGGGCGCGCACCAGCAACGGCACTCGGGTGGGGCCCGTGATGCCGATCGGCAGCCCCCACTCCACCGGGGCGGCGAGCGCGGGTGGGGCGAGGTGCGACGTCAGCGCGCGCAGCGCCTCCTGCAGCTCCACGCGCGCCAGCGCGGCACCGAGGCAGTGGTGCGGCCCGTGGCCGAACGCGAGGTGCGGCACCCCGGCGTTGGCCACCGGGTCGACGTCGGCCGCCTCCTCGTAGGCCGCCGGGTCGGTGTCGGCGCCCCAGAGCGAGAGCAGCACGGGAGACCCGGCCTCGATCACGGCACCGCCCACCTCGACGGGCTCGGCCGCCCGACGGGCCACGGCCGGCGCTGCGCTCCGGTGGCGCAGCAGCTCCTCGACCGCCCCGTCGACCGCCACCGCTCCCGAGCCGATCGCGTCCCACAGCTCCGGCCGGTCGACCAGGTCGGTCACCATCCAGCCGATCTGGTTGCGTGTGGTGTCGTTGCCGGCGAACACGAGCCCGGCGAGGAACCCGGCGCACTCCTCCCGGGAGTACCCAGCGTCGTCCCCGGTGGTGGCGATGTGGCTCACCAGGTCGTCGACGGGGTCGACCCGGCGGCGGTCCAGCAACGCGCCAGTGTAGGCGAGCATCCCGCTCACCGCGTCGTCCACCTCGGCCACGCGCCCGAGCAGCTGCATCGGCCGGAACCCCAGCCCGATGGTGTGGGCCAGGGCGGCGAAGTGCTCCCGATCCTCGGCCGGCACCCCGATC
>JAHBSN010000036.1 GCA_019639095.1 Actinomycetota bacterium | reverse complement strand
GAGGATGTCGGCCTCGGTCGTCCACGTCGAGTCGGCCGGCTCGCCTCGGTACGCGGCGTGGACCAGCGCCACCAGCGCGTCGACGTCGTCGACGTCGGCGACGCGGATCTGCAGGGCGCCCTCGCTGGACCCGTCGAACCCGTCAGGCATCGACGGGTCGGAGCTCGAACACCCGGAACTCGCGGTCGGTGACCTCGGTGTAGTCGCGCCAGTTCGGGAACCACTCGAGCAGCAGGTCCCAGCGATCGGCTCGCTCCCGATCGTCGAGCAGGCGGGCCGTGACCGGGTAGGTGCGGCCCCGGAACGTGACGGTCGCGTCGGGGTGGGCGAGCAGGTTGGCGGTCCACGCCGGATGGCGGGGGCTGGCGAAGTTGGAGCCGACGACCAGCAGAGCGCCGTCCTCGACGGGCACCGCGGCCAACGGCGTCTCGCGGGGTTCGCCGCTGCGGGCCCCGATCGTGTGCAGCATGCACATCGGCTGCCGTTGCGAGTCGAACATCAGGCGCCCGCCGCTGAGGCGGTGCAGCAGCTTGTGGGTGGGGGGCAGGACCTTGGGGGCCGCCCACCGGAACGGCGCCGAGGACAGGACCCGCGCCGGCACCTTCACCCGCTTGATCCGGGCGAGCGCCGCTCGGGGCCAGCTCTGGGTCCGGGACGGTTCGGGTGGAGGTGGTGCGGAGCCCCGGCCGTACATCAGCGGGTGAGGGCGGAGGGTCGGCGGTCCGGGTGCACCGGGCGACGATCGCGGGAATGAGGGCCGCGGTCAAGCACCGACGGCACCCGCTAGCTTCCCCCACGACGGAGGGCGACGATCGGGGGATCAGGTGAGCGAGGACCGCAGCGAGCCGTTGGTGACCGTGCAACGACCCCGGCCCGAGGTCGCCGTGGTGACCCTGGACAACCCCGACCGCCTGAACGCCCTGTCGTTCCGCATGGTCGACGACCTGCTCGACGCGCTCGACGCCGGCGCCGCCTACCGCACCGCCTCCACCGACACGGTGTCGGGCGCGGTGGCCGCCGATCGGGCCATGGCTCGCCAGCCGGCCGAGCCCGGGCTCGCCCCCGAGGAGCGCGTGCTGCTCGCCGACGTGCTCGAGCAGCTGCCCGAGCGCGAACGGACCATCGTCTACCTGCGGTTCTTCGAGGACCTCAGCCAGTCCGAGATCGCCGAGAAGGTCGACGTCAGCCAGGTGCACGTCTCCCGGCTCCTGCGTCGTGCGCTGCGCACGATGCGCGAGCTCGTGGAGGAGCAGCCCGTCTGAGGTGGCCCCGGTGCAGACACGGGGCCACCCCAGGCCGGATGGGGGGGGACCAGGCTGTACCCGCACCTCGTTCGGCCGATACCTGCTCGGGCGCGGTTTGACGCCCACGGACGGTGGGCACCGGTGCTGACGTGGACCTCGAGCGCGGCGACCGTCACGACGCGGCCGTCTACGCGTCCGACGACCAGCTTCGTGCCGTGGCCGTGCCGTTCGTGGCCGATGGCGTGGGCGCGGGCGAACCGGTGGTGCTCGCCCTGCCACCGGCCGAGTCCGAGGTGGTCCTGGGCTCGCTTCCCGGGGGGCTCGACGGGGTCACCCTCGTACCGCACGGTGAGCTGTACCAGCGCCCCGCGCTGAGCCTGCTGGCCCTGCAGCGCCTGGTGGCCGACCTCCGTGCCGACGCCGCCGCCACGGTCCGGGTGCTGGCCGCCACGCCGCTCCCCCCGGTGGACGGCGCCTCGTGGCAGCCGTGGGCGCGGTTCGAGTCGCACCTGACCTCGGCCCTCGCCGGCACCGGCGCGTGGCTGCTGTGCGTGTTCGATCGCCGCCAGGCGAGCGCCGAGGTCCTCACCGACCTGGAGCGGACCCACCCCCACCTCGTGGACGCCGCCGCCGGCCGTCGGCCGAGCCCGAACTACGAGGACCGCGAGGCGTTCCTGCGCGCCGACCTCCAGCGGGACCGCCCACCCGATGCGGTGGCGCCCGACGTGACCCTCACCGACGCGGCCCCGATCGAGGTGCGTCGCGAGGTGGCGCGCGTGGCGGGCCACACCCGGCTCGACCTCGACGACCGCCACGACCTGGTGACCGCGGCCAGCGAGGTCACCACCAACGCCGCGCTGCACGGGCAGGCCCCGGTGGAGGTGCGGATCTGGTCCGACGTGGACTCGGTGACGGTGGAGGTCCACGACCACGGTCCCGGCCCCGACGACCCCGGGGTGGGGCTCACCTGGGCCCAGCGCGCGCCGGGCGCCGGGGGCATGGGGCTGTGGCTGGCGCACCGGCTGTGCTCCGAGGTCACCATGCGGGTGGCACCCGACGGCTTCCGCGTCCGGCTCACCGCCCGGGCGCCGAGCCCGATCTGACCCGATCGATCAGGGCTCGAACGGCCCCCGGCCGAGCTGATCGCGCACGGTGACCACGGGCGGGTTGGTGAGCGCTCGGCGCTGCCAGTTGGCCCCGTCGACCACCAGCGTGTGGCCGCTGATGAACCGGCCGTAGGGCGAGGCGAGGAACGTGGCCGCCCAGCCGATCTCGCGGGGGTGGCCGATGCGCAGCGCCGGCTGGGAGCGGGCGGTGGCCTCGTTGCGGTCGAGGTTCTCGCGGATGTCGGCGGTCATGTCCTGGTGGGGGACCAGGCCGGGTACGAGGCCGTTGACCTGGATGCCGTAGGGACCCCACTCCACGGCCAGGGTCTCCACCAGGTTCTTCACGCCGGCCTTGGCCGCCGCCGAGTGGGCGAAGCCGGGACCGCCGGTCCAGGCGTAGGACGCGCCCACGTTCACGATGGACGCCGGCGAGCCGGCGGCCAGGTGGCGACGCCCCAGTTCGCGGGCGCACAGGAACGTGCCGTTGAGGGTGATGTCGACCACGGTGCGCCACGCGTTGGGCGAGAGGTCCTCGGCGGGCGACGGGAAGTTGGCGGCGGCGTTGTTCACCAGGACCGACGGGAGGCCGAGCTCGGCCTCGGCGCGGTCGAACGCCGCCGCCACCTGGTCGGCGTCGCGGATGTCGCACGGCACGGTGAGCACCGGGCCTCCGAGGGGCGCCAGCGCCTCCTGTGCCGCGGCCAGGTGCTCGGGCTTGCGGCTGGCCACCACGAGGTGGGCGCCGAGCCGGGCGAACTCGGTGGCGATGGCTCGTCCGAGCCCGGTGCCGCCGCCGGTGACGAGGACGACGGTGCCGTCGAAGGTGCCGGCGGGCAGGGCGGCGGCACCGAGGGGCGGCGGTTCGGGCAGGCCCACGATCAGCTGCCCGTGTAGCGGGGCGGGCGACCCTCGGCCAGCGCCGCGCGTCGCTCGGCGGCGTCGTCGGAACGGCTGATGAACGTCTGGCCGATCAGCTCCTCGGCCATCGACGAGCGGATCTCGGGCTCGGCGAGGTGGGCGATCACCCGGCGGGCCACCTTCACCGTGACCGCCGGGGCGGCGGCGATCTGCTCGGCCACGGCCCGCGCCGTGGCGTCGAGCTCGGCCCGGGGCACGACCCGCGAGACCACGCCGTGGGCGTAGGCCTCGGCGGCGTCCATGGGGCGGCCGGTGAGGACCAGGTCCGACGCCACGCCGTGGCCGCAGATCTGGAAGAGCCGGCCCACGCCGCCGGTGTCGGGGATCACCCCGTGGCCCACCTCGGGGAGCATGAAGCGGGCGTCGTCGGACGCGATGCGGATGTCGCAGAGCAGGGCCCGCTGGAACGACGCGCCGATGGACCAGCCGTGGCAGGCCACCACGATCGGGGCGTCGAGGTCGAAGATCTGCTGGATGCCCCGGTGGCCCCGGGTCATGAGCTCGTGGTGGGTGAGGGCCACCTGGCCGCCGCCGAGGGCCGAGACGTCACGGCCCGACGAGAACGACCGGCCCTCGCCTCGCCAGATCACCGCCCGCACCTCCGGCCGCGTCCGCAGCTCGGCCAGCACCTCGAACAGGCGTTGGTCCATCTCGTCGTCGAAGGCGTTGTGCTTGTCGGGGTTGTCGTTGGTGATGGTGGCGACGGCGCCATCCACCTCCAGGCGGACCTTCTCGCTCATGGGAGGCGGGGGGCTACCCCTCGGTGAGCGCCAGGTGGGAGAACGACAGGTCCCGGGACACGGCGAGCTGGCACAGCTCGGCCAGGCTGCGCCCCACGCGCACGGTGAGGGCCTCCACCATCCGCCGGGCGGTGTCGTCGTCGACCCCGCCCTGAGCGCCCAGGAGGGCCAGGCCCTCCGCCACGAGCTGGGCCCGATCGGTTCGGAGTGCGGACATGGTGATCATGGGTCCAGTCTCGCCGCGCCGCCTGCGGCGGCGGTGGACCCGGCGACGCCGGCACCTCGGCCCTCACGGGGCCCTCACAGCGCCATCACAGTCTCCTCATGCCTGCGGCGCAGGGTGGAGCGAGAAGGGAACCCCACCCACCACCGCACACGGAGAACCCCATGAAGAAGCTCATCGCATCGGCCCTGTTGGCCGCCACCGTCACCGGCGGCGCCGTGGCCGTGGCCGCCGCCGCACCGGTGGCCGCCGCCGGCGCCCAGGCCACCGCCGAGGCGCCGGCCCGCCCGGCCAAGCACCCCCGCCTGCGCCACGCCCTGCGCCAGGCCGTGAAGACCTCGGCCGAGGCCATCGGGATCACGCCGAAGGAGCTCGCCACCGAGCTCAAGGCCGGGAAGTCCATCGCCGAGGTGGCCGAGGCGAAGGGCGTGCCGGTCTCCAAGGTGACCGATGCCCTCGTGGCCAAGGGCACCGCTCGCATCGACCAGGCGGTGGCCGACGGCAAGCTCACCGCCGAGCGCGCCGAGAAGGCCAAGGCCCGCCTGCCCAAGCTCGCCGACCGGATCGTGAACCACCACAAGGGCGACCGCGCCGGGAACTGAGCCCGGCTCCCGCGCCCGCCCTCGGTGCCCGTCGGCCTCCGGTCGGCGGGCACCGCCGCGCCCGGGTGTCCGAATCGCCTCGGTTTGGGTCGACGTCTTGCCGCCCGGCGGTGGGAACTCGACGCAAAGGCCGAGGAATCGGACGTGAGGTCGGTCCGGGTGCTTGCGCTCAGGGGATGGCGAGAACCGCGCCCACCGCCCGGACCAGGGTCCGTCGGGTCTGCTCGGGGGAGAGGCCGGCGGAGCGGCGGAGGTGCTCGATCGAGTGGAAGCCGAGGAGCACGTCGAGGGCGGCGGCCACCTCGGCGGCGGCCGCGGGCTCGAGCGCCGCCAGCTCCGGCTCGAACATCGCCTCCACCTGGCGCCGGAGCGCGGCCCAGTTGCCCTCCTGGGTCTCTCGCAGGATCTCGTTGGTGGGCGCCCGTTGGAGGTTGGCGCGCACCATCGGGGCCACCTCCTCGTGCAGCCGCACCCGCCCGGCCACGATCCGCGCCACCCGATCCGCCACCGGCCCCTCGCCCAGGCCCTCGAGCTCGAACAGCGGCCGGACCTTGTCGATGCTGCGCTGCACGGCGGCGCGGATGAGGGCGTCGGTGTCGTCGAAGTAGCGGTACACCGACCGCAGGGAGACCCCAGATCGCTCGGCCACCTCGGCGGCGCCGGGTTGGAGCATGCCCTCGGCGAACAGCTCGAGGGCGGCGTCCACCACCAGGTCGCGGTTGCGCTGCCGGCGGGCGGTGCGGCCGTCGGCGGCCGGATCGGCGTCGTCGGGCCCCGAGTCGAGCGAGGGCTCGGGCGCGGTGGGCACGTCAGCCCGATCGGGTGAGCGAGGCGATGTGGCCCACCGTGGGGTCGGCCCGGTCGTCGAGCAGCTCGAGGAAGGTGGCCGCCACCGCGTCGGCCCCCGTGGCCTGCTCGAAGCGGATCCAGCCGCCCGCCCACGGCCCGTAGGTGGCCCACGCCTCGTCCATGCGGCGGTCGAGCTCGGCCTGGCCCCAGTCGTCGCTGCGCTTGGCGATCTGGGAGGGCGCGAAGAAGAACGCCGGCTCCGGGCCCTCGAGCGGCTCGGTGGGGGCGCCGAGCTGCTCCCAGTGGGTGGCGCCGAGCACCATGTCGTGCACGAGGTCGTCGCCGTAGCGGCGGTGCACGGCGGCGCGAACGGCACCCGAGCCCGATACGTCGACGTAGGCGGCGGGGCCGTCGGGGAGCTCGGCCTCGCGACCGTACGGGAGGACCACGTCGCACACGCCGAGGCCCTCCACGAACGCCACCTTCCCCGGCGAGGTCAGGCCCACCACGGTGAGCTCGGGGCGGGCGGCGGCGAAGCGGGCGATCCCGAGGGCGGTCTTCGACGACGCGCTCGAGACCACGAGCACCGAGGCGCCGAACCGCCGGTGGTCGTCGAGGAAGTCGTCGACCAGGAAGGCGGTGAAGAACAGCGGGTACAGCAGCATCCGCCGGTCCTCCTCGGCCGTGCCGGCACCGGCGGGGTCCACGAGCTGGTAGCGGCTGTAGGCGCTGGCCATGGCCCGGCGGTGCGGCGAGGTGTCGCTGAACCCGCGCTCGTCCGCCCGGCCCACCTGGACCACCAGCTCCTCGGACATGGGCAGGTAGCCGAAGCAGCGCCGGCCCTCGGGCAGGTCGGGGTGGGTCGACTCCACGACGTCGGCGAAGCCCCACACCGGCACCCGCCCCCATCCGTCCTCGGCCGGGAAGAACGACCAGTACTGGAGCATGTCGCCGGCGACGGCGTAGGTGACGTTGTTGGCGCTCAGGCCGAAGGCGTCGACGCGCAGCCGCGCCTCGCCGGGGCCGAGTGGGACGGGCTCCAGGTGGACCACCCGGGTCCGGTGGAGGTCGCTGCGGTTCACCTGCAGGTCCATGATCCTCCGAGAACTAGTGGCACTGGCGGTGACAGTACGGTCGGTCCCCAGGTGGGTCAAGGGTGGTGGCGGCTGCCAGGATGCGGCCATGGCTGATGCACCCTGGTCCGGAGACGCCTGCTCCCTCGTCGACGCCTTCCGCGCCGGCGAGCGCTCGCCCCGAGAGGAGCTGGAGGCCACGCTCGCCGCCATCGAGGCGAGCGACCTGAACGCCTTCTCCCACGTCGACCCCGAGCGCGCCCTCGCCGCCGCCGACCGCGCCGACGTGTCCCAGCCCTTCGGCGGCGTGCCCGTGGGCATCAAGGAGCTCGACTCGGTGGAGGGCTGGCCCGACACGAGCGCGTCGCTGGTGTTCGAGGACCGCATCGCCACCGACACGAGCACTGCCGTGGCCCGGCTGCGCGACGACGGCGGCGCCGTGCTCGTGGGCCTCACCTGCGCGTCGGAGTTCGGCGGGCTCAACGTGAGCGTCACCAAGCTCAACGGCGTGACGCACAACCCGTGGCGCCACGGCAAGACGGTGGGCGGGTCGTCGGGCGGCAGCGCCGCCGCCGTGTCGGGTGGGCTGGTCACCCTCTGCTCGGCAGCCGACGGCGGCGGGTCGATCCGCATCCCCGCCGGCTACACGGGCCTGGTGGGCATGAAGGGCACCTACGGGCGCATCCCCCGGGGCCCGGCCGCCTACTCCCGCCCGAGCACCGAGGTGTTCGGGTGCCTGGCGCGGTCGGTTCGCGACACGGCGCGCCACTGGGACGTCTGCGCCGGCTTCGACGTGAACGACCCGTGGAGCCTGCCGTCGCCGGGCGGCTGGGAGGCCGGGCTCGGCACCCACGACCTGGCCGGGAAGCGGGTGGCGGTGCTGCCGAGGCTCGGTGGCGTCCACCTCGACCCGGGCGTCGAGGACCACGTGCGCGCCGCCGCCCACACGCTGATCGAGGCGTGCGGCATGGTGCCCGTGGACGTGTCGGTCGACCTCCCCAACCTCACCATCGAGTGGATGATGGGCAACGTCTCCACGCTGCTCGCCGAGCTCGGCGACCGCTGGCCGGCCTGCGCCGGCGACCTCACCGAGGCCATCGAGGACGGGCTCCGCCTCAGCCAGACCTTCTACAACCTGCGCACCGCCGCCACCGCCGAGAAGAAGCGGCTCGAGCTCACCGCCCACATGGCCGCACTGTTCGACCAGGTCGACCTGGTGATGGCGGCCACCAACCCCGGCCCGGCGTTCGACGCCGAGTCCGTGATGAGCAGCTCGGCTCCGCCCGTGGTCGACAAGGTGATGACGTCGAAGGCGGGCCGCACCGGCCTGAGCGCGGCGCTCGCCACCCTGCGGGTGGCCACCGGCGTGGCGCCCAAGCTCCCGGCCGCGCTCTTCGCCCAGGCCGAGCGGCGCCTGGGCGACCTGCTCGACATGGGCGCGCTCACGATCCTGTCGAACGTCTACGGCAACCCGGCCGTCTCGATCCCGGCCGGGCTGGTCGACGGCCTGCCCGTGGGCCTCCAGGTCCTGGCCCGCCACCACCACGACGACCTGCTGTTCGACGTGGCCCTGGCCGCCGAGCGTGAGATCGGGTGGCCGATGACCGCCCCGGCGGCGCCGTAGGCGGTCAGGTCTGCACGGCGCCGGGGGCGCCGTCGGAGATCCGCCACGACGTGTTCACGCTGGCCGTGCCGAGCACGTCGGTGAGGGCGTCCACGGCCATGAAGTCCACGTCGAAGGTGTCCGGGGTGATGGTGGCCCGGGCGTAGCCGCGCTTGGTGGCGTCGAACCACCGCCACTGGGGCAGCGAGGTCACGTACTGGCTGATGATCGACTCGTTGGCGGCGGACGTGTTCGACGAGATCGACGTGGTCATCAACTCGGTGCCCACGATGGGCGACCCGGTGGTCTCGTCCTGGAGGTCGCCCACGCCGGCGGCGTGGAAGTCGCCCGTGAGCACCACCGCGTTGCGCACGCCGGCGAGGCTCGAGAGCAGGGCGGAGCGCTCCACGGGGTAGCCGTCCCACTGGTCCATGTTGTACGCCGTGCCGAACGGCATCGGGGTCATGGCCACCTGGTTGGCGAGCACGGACCACCGGCCGCCGCCCGAGGCGAGCTGGCCCTGCAGCCACGCCTTCTGGGTGCTGCCGAGCATCGTGTTGGACGGGCTGGTTCGGTCGGCGCAGTCCACCGCCACGTCGTTGCTGCACGCCTGGTCCGAGCGGTACTGGCGGCCGTCGAGCACGTGGAAGTCCACGAGCGAGCCCCACTGGAGCGACCGGTACAGCAGGAGCGCGCCCTCGGCCGGTTCCACCCGCAGCGGCTGGTGCTCCCAGTAGGCCTGGTACGCGTCGATGCGGCGCTGGGCGAAGATCGGGTCGTCGGCGGGGTCCTGCGGGTAGGGCCCGGCGTAGTTGTTCTCCACCTCGTGGTCGTCCCAGGTGAGGATCCAGGGGGCGGCGTGGTGGGCCTCCTGGAGGCGGTGGTCGCTCTTGTAGAGGCCGTAGCGCTTCCGGTAGGCGTCGAGCGTCTTGATCTCGGAGCTGTTGTGGCGACGGGGCCGGCCGCTGCTGATGCCGCCCTCGTAGATGTAGTCGCCGAGGAACACCACCACGTCGGGCGCCTCGGCGGCGGCGTGGCTCCAGGCCGTGTAGTAGCCGCTCTCGTAGTGCTGGCAGGTGGCGAACACCATCTTCAGCTGGTCCACCGGGGCGCCGGCCGCCGGGGCGGTGCGGGTGCGACCCACCGGCGAGGTCTGGCCGCCGGTGGTGAACCGGTACCAGTAGGTGGTGTTCGGTGCCAGCCGACGCAGGGTGACGTGCGCCGAGTGGGCCACGCTGGCGGTGGTGCTCACCTCGCCGTCGGCCACCAGGTCGGCGAACCCCGGGTCGGTGGCCACCTGCCAGCGCAGCGGCACGGTGATCTCGGGCATGCCGCCCCCGTCGCCGGTGGGATCGGGGGCGAGTCGGGTCCAGATCACGAAGCCGTCGGGCCACGGGTCGCCCGACGCCACGCCCAGGGCGAACAGCCCGTCGGGCAGCCCCGGCACCGCCGCCGGGTCCGGGATCCCGAACACGTACCCGCCGCCCTCGCCGGTGCCCCGCGGCATGCAGGCCGACAGGCCGAGGGCTGCCATGCCGATCAGCACCTCGCGCCGCGTGAGGCGCGGACCCGAGTACCGCACCCGTGGTGTGCTCCGCATGGTCTTCCCCCCGTTCGCCGCGTGCGCCGCCGACGGTAGCGGCCGACCGGGGGCGGCGCTCGGGCGGGGCGGTGCGGGCGGAGGGGCGGCCAGGAGGTAGAACGGTCCACCGTCGATCGGTGCGCGAGGCGTCGATCCCGGAGAGGTCGTGAGGTGCCGATGGTGCGGAGGCTGCTGGGCATCGCGCTCGCCGTGGCCGTGGCGTCGGCCGCGGTCGCCATCGGTGGCACCCCGGCGCTGTCGGCGTCGCCGGCCGCGGCGCCCCGCGCCACCGCCTGCCGCCGCGACACCGCCGCCGACCTGCGGTGGGTCACCGGGCTCTACCGGTGGTTCGTCGGCCGGGTCCCCACCGCCGCCGAGTACGGCCCGCGGTTGGCCGACCTGGTCGACGGCGTGCCCTACCGCGAGGTGGCCGACGCGGTCGCGCTGTCCGACGCCGGCCACCGGCGCGTGGCCCTCACCGCGTTCGGCCGGTTCCAGCACCGCTCGCCCAGCGCGGCCGAGCTGGCGGCCTGGACGGCGTGGAACCGCGACCACGGCCCCACCTCCACGGTGGCCCGCATCGCCGCCGACGACGAGGCCTGGCGCCGCGCCGGGGCCACCCCGGCCGGGTGGGTGGCCGGCCTCTACCAGGACATGGTGGCCAAGCCCGTCGACGCCGGCGGGTCGGCCTACTGGACCGCCAAGCTCGCCGCCGGCACCAGCCGCATCGACGTGGCCGCAGCCATCTGGAACAGCCCCGCCTCCCTGCGGCTGCGGGTCGACGCCGCGTACCGCACCGTGCTCGGCCGGGCCGCCGATCCCGGCGGTGCCACCACCTGGGCGCCCGTGGCCCTGGCCCACGGCGACACCGAGCTCGCCACCCGACTCGCCCTCACCTCGGCGGGCTGGTCGAGCGCGCAGGTGGCATCGGGCGGCGTGGCCGGCCCGGTGCCCGCCGCCTGCCCGCCCGTGGGGCCGCACTGGGTGCCGTCGCCGGGCACCGTGGTCCACTCGCTGCAGCCCGTGGCCCGCTTCGGGCCCCGCCTCGTGGCGCTCACCTTCGACGACGGGCCCGACCCTCGGTGGACCCCGCAGATCCTCGCCGTCCTCAAGGCCAAGAACGTGCGGGCCACGTTCTTCATGGTGGGCGACTTCGCCCGGGCCCGCCCCGACCTGGTGCGCCAGGTGGCGGCGGCCCGCCAGCACATCGCCAGCCACTCGATGAGCCACCCGAACCTGCTCCGGGTGAGCGACGCCGAGCAACGCCGCCAGATCGTCGACTCGGCCGATCTGCTCGATCGCATCGCCGGCACGGGCACCGTCCGCTGCTTCCGACCGCCCTACGGCAACAAGGACGCCGCCACCGTGCGGATCGCCAAGGAGCGCGGCCTGGCCACCATCCTGTGGAGCCGCGACGGCCAGGACTGGTCCCAGCCCGGGGTCGACCAGATCGTGCGGGGCAACCTCGACACCCGCTTCGACGGCGGTCGGGGCGTGGTGGTCCTCCACGACGGCGGCGCCAAGCGGGCCCAGACCGTGGCCGCCCTCCCCAAGGTGATCGACGCCCTCCGCTCCCAGGGCTACACGTTCGTCCAGCTCTGCTAGGCCGTCCGCGGTGGTGCAACGGAGCGGGCGGGCGTGGTGCCTGCGGGCGATGGCGGGCGTCGTGCTCGTGGCCACGCTGCTGGCCGGCTGCGGCCTGACCGGCGAGCCGTACCACCCGATGACGGCCGACGAGGCCGTGCGCTGGGCCGGGCTGGCCGAGCCCGGCTCGCTCCAGATCGTCGGGTACGGCTTGGAGGACGAGCGCGGGACCAACGTCAAGCTGGTGCTCCGGGGCTCGAAGGCGGCCATCGAGCGGTACCTCGTGGCCTCGCAGTATCGCGGCGTCGTGCAACGCGGCGTCGGCCCCGACGCCTTCCCGATCGCCGGCCACCCGTTCTCGGAGATGGTCGAACGCCGCGGCGGCGAGGACCTCCTCGACGATCGCGAGCCCGCCATCCAACGCGAGGTGGTGACGGGCCCGGCCGCCGACGGCACCCACCTCCTCCACGTCCACGCCTTCGCCCTCGACTAGTCGAGGGTCAGGTGTACATCAGCGAGCCGGGGGTGGTGAGGTGCTCGCCGGTCTCGAGCCAGGTCTTGAGGCCCGAGAGGATCATCGGCCAGCCGCCGTAGAGCTCGTCGTTGGCGCCCTCGCGCAGCTGGTCGTGGGTCACGAGCAGGCGGCAGGAGTCGCCCACCGGCTCGATGTCCCACGTCACGCGGGTGGCGCCCTCGGCCTTCACGTCGTCGCTCCAGAGGGCGGTCATGGTGTGGACGAGCTTGCGCGGCGGGTCGACCTCGAGCACCTCGCCCTCGCCGATCGCCACGCCGGCGGTGGGTGAGCCCATCTCGATGCGCGCGCCCGGCTCCCAGGTGCTCTTCGCCTCGACGCCGAAGTTGTAGACCCGCCGGGCCTCCGGGTCGACGATCGCCGCCCACAACCTCTCCGGGGTGGTCTTGATGTAGATCTCGAAGACCTTCTCCATGGTGTGCTCCAGTTCTCGCTTGAGGTCGCTGAGGCCGGCCGCCCAGGGCTCGGCGTACTTGCTCACCCACCGGTCGTGGACGAGTCGGATCGGGACGGGGTTGAGGAGGTGGCGCTTCTCACGGCCCTCCTTGCGGGTGACCACGAGGCCGGCCTCCTCGAGCACCTTGAGGTGCTTCATCACGCCGAAGCGCGTCATCTCGAAGCGGGCCTCGAGCTCGGAGAGCGTCTGGCCGTCCTGGCGGAACAGCTCGTCGAGCAGCGCCCGCCGGGTGGGGTCGGCCATCGCCTTGAACACCTCGTCCACGCCTCGACCATACGTGACCATTTGGTCACCTGTCAACGGCCGAGCGTGTTCTGGGTAGACCGAGTTCTGGTGGCAGATCTGGCTCGATGGCAGCCACTTCTGCCACTGGAAGCCCGGGGCGAGGTGGTGGCTCGACCTCTGGTGGCCGATCTGGCTCGATGGCAGCCACTTCTGCCACCGAAACCTCGGGGGGCGACGCCGGTCCGCGGACTTCCCGCCGGGCGGGGCGGTCGCTCGTCAGGCGGGAGCGGAGACGACCGCGGTGCACATGGACACGAGGTCGGCCACGAACTCGTCGTGGGTGAGCTCGGTGCCGGTGCCGTCGTCGATGCCGCGGGCGCGCTCGGCCACCGTGGCGGTGAGCAGCATGATCAGGGCGACCACCCGGGCGCGGCGCACTGCGGGCGGGGCGTCGGGGTGGGACTCGATCTCGTCGAGGATGCGGGCGAGGTGGGCGGTGGTGGCGGCGTCGGACTCCACGCGCCACGCCGCGAACCGGCCGCGCAGCTGGGCCACGATGCGCACGTAGGAGCGACCGCCCGGATCGTCGAGCAGGTCGGCGTAGGGCACCACGAGGCAGGCCACCAGGTCGCGCAGCGGCGGATCGGTGCCGGCGGCGTAGCGACGCTCGCCCCGGGCCCGATCCACCGGCCCGCCGCGTCGCGCCAGGATCTCCAGCAGGAGGCCCTGGCGCGACCCGAAGTGGTAGGTGACCGCCGACGCATTGCGCTGCTCGGCGGCCTCGGTGATCTCGCGCGTGGTGGTGCCCTGGACGCCGCCGACGGCGAAGAGCCGCTCGGCCTCGTCGAGCAGCCG
Source organism: Actinomycetota bacterium (assembly GCA_019639095.1). GTDB lineage: Bacteria > Actinomycetota > Acidimicrobiia > Acidimicrobiales > Iamiaceae > Aquihabitans. The sequence continues at coordinate 5,517 of JAHBSN010000036.1, read as the reverse complement.
TTCCCGGGTGGCGAGGGCGGTGGGCGCCGTGGCTCAGCCCCCGAGCGGGATGAGGGCGTTGGTGGGGATGACCTCCACCTCGAGCCCCTCCGGCATCGGGTTGGCGAAGTCGGGGTGCTTGCGCTTCGCGGTGGCCCGCATCTTGGCGGTGCGGTGCTCGGGGTCCTTGTCGAACTCGGGGATGACCTTGGACCCGAACAGCTCGATCATCTCGATGACCTCGTCGTGCTCGAAGCCCTCGTTGGGGATGCCGAACACCAGCTGGTCGGTGCCGACCTCCTGGTACTTGGCGATCTGCTCGAGCACCTGGTCGGGGTTGCCGCAGAGGAGGTAGCCGGCCTCGATCGCGAAGTCGAGCTCCTCTTCGTTGCGGATGGCGCGGGGGCGACCGGGCCACTTCACCGCACCGGGCTGGGGCGGCATGGTGCTGTGGTACAGGTTCACCATCGTGTTGAGGTAGCCGCGCCCCGCCGACATGGCGATCTCGCGGGCCCGATTGCCGTCGGCCACGCACACCACGGCGTTGGTCATCATGATGTTGTCGTTCACGAACTGCCCGAGCGGTTCGGTGCAGTTGGCGATGCCCTCCTTGTAGGCCTCCATGCGACCCCGCAGGTTGTAGATGGGCTCGAAGTTGAAGGCGATGGCGCCGATGCCCTGCTGCCCGGCGGTGGTGAAGGTGCCGGGGTTGCCGCAGCCCACCCAGATGGGCGGGTGGCCCACGCCGTAGGGCTTGGGGAGGATGTTGTGCGGGCTCGGGACCCGGAAGAACTGGCCCTCGAACTCGTAGTCGCGCTGCTCCCACATGCGGACGATCTCGGGGGCCACCTCGTTCCACATCTCCTTGGTCTCGGAGGTGTGGAGGTCGAAGGTCTGCATCTCGTGCTCGCCGGCGCCCCGGCCGGTGCCGAACTCGAAGCGGCCGCCGGTGACGTGGTCCAGCATGGCCACGCGCTCGGCGTTGCGGGTGGGCTGGTTCACCGGCGGCGAGAGGTTGATGATCGCCGAGCCGAGGTGGATGCGCTCGGTCTTGGCGGCCACGTAGGGGATGACCACCTCGGGCGCCGACATGTGCGAGTACTCGGTGAGGGCGTGGTGCTCGCCGAACCAGGCGTACTTCCAGTTGTAGGAGTCGGCGAGGATCGCGTACTCGATCTCGCGCATGAGCATGGTGTGCTCGGCGGCGCCGTTGTGGGCGGCGGGCCCCGGCAGGTAGCCGTTCATGAACAGGCCGAACTCCATGCGTGCACTCCTTGCGTAGACGAGAACACGTTCTAATGTAGGGCATTAGAACGGGCTGGGCAAGGGCGCGCCGAAGCCGGTCCGACGTGGGGCGCCGAGGTCCCGCGCGGCGGTCAGGAGGCGGGGTCGAGGAGGAGCCGTTCTCCCCAGCGGCGGCCCTGCTCGAGGGCCACGGGGTACACCTCGCGGGCCCGGTCCGCGTCGAAGAGGCCGAGCGGGTTGCGGCCGGCCATGCGGCCGATGGCGTGGTCGGGGCGGATCATCGTGATGCGCTTGCCCGGGTGGCGCTTGCGCCAGGTCTGCAGCTCGCGACCGAGCAGGAGCCCGGCGGTTCGCCCCATCGGGCCCATCACGGGGCCGGCCAGGGGTGCGACCACGATCACCTCGTCGGCCTCGGCGGCGGCATCCACCGACGTGGCCGACCACATGCCGCCGTCGACGTAGAGCCGGCCCTCGATGCGGTGCGGCGGGAAGATGCCGGGCACGGCCGACGAGGCGGCCGCCAGGTCGGCCAGGTCGTAGACGGCACCGTCGAGGATGTGGCGCCGCCGGGAGCGCAACAGCACCGCCGACACGGCCACCAGGTGGTGGCGGGCGTCGCCGAACACGGCGCGGGCGGCCTCCACCAGGACCGGATCGCGGGTGGGCACCGAGGGCGACACCATCCCGGCGAAGCGCTCGTAGCCGATGCCGAGCGCCACCGCAGACGCCACCCACGAGCCGGCCGACGTGCCGAGCGACGGTGCGGTGGCCACCGGCACGCCGGCATCGGCCAAGCCGTTGGCCACGCCCAGGCCGTAGGCGATGCCGAACACGCCCCCGCCGCCGTACACGACCGACAAGGGGTGGGGCGCCTCGAGCACATCGGGCGCGCCATCCACGTCGACGTGGGCATCGACCTGCATGACCCCATCATCGGCAGCAACCACCCGGTTCCCCAGGGTCGTTCGCCCCTTCCTCGGGTGGTGCGTGCCTCAGCCGCCGGCGGGCGGCGCCACCACGAAGACGCGGGACTCGTGGCGGGCCAGGTCGACCTCGAGGTGGTCGAGCGGGCCGAGCGACTCCCGGGCCCAGGCGTCGCGCACGTCGGGGCGGCCGGCCAGGCCCAGCGAGGCGAGCGAGAGGCGGCGCCGGGCCCGGAACGGCGACACGTTCGAGAACGAGATCGCCGCGCCACCCGAGGCGAGCGGCTTGCGCATCACCCACACGCCACGCCGGCGGGTGACCACCCGGCCCTGCTGGCCGAGGGGGTCCTGGTCGATGGCGAGGACCTCGGGGTTGAGGAGGATGTCCCGGTCCACGTCGGACAGCTCGGTGGGGTCGCTGCTCGCCAGCAGCGGCGCGGCCATCATCGCCCAGAGGCTGAGGTGGGTGTGGCTCTGGCGGTCGTCGAGCCCGCGCAGGTGCACCGAGAACGGCAGGTGGAGGGGTCGGCCCACGGGCAGGTTGCTCGCCACGCGGCCCCGACCGCGGTTGCCCACCACCAACATGTCGGGGTCGTTCCAGCGGCCCGGGCCGGCGTACTCGGCGAGCGCCTGGTTGCGGCGGGCGATGCCTCGCACGCCCCAGAACGTGTACGAGAAGCTGTCGAAGATGTCGGGCGTGGTCCGCCAGTAGGCGGCGCCGAGCTCGGGCGCCCACTCCCACGGCCGCCGCAGGCCCCACTCGCACACGTTGAACACGATCGAGCGACCGCACCCGGCGAGGGCGTCGGCCATGGTGCGGTAGCGCGCCACGGCGGCCTCCCGGCTGACCGGTGCGTGGCAGTAGTCGTACTTCAGGAGATCGACGCCCCACGACGCGTAGGTCTCGGCGTCGATGGCCTCGTGGCCATAGCCGCCATAGCAGCCGCCGCAGGTGAGGTGGCCGGCGTCGGAGTAGATGCCGAGCTTGAGGCCGCGAGCGTGGACCTCCTCGGCCAGCGCGGCGATGCCGTCGGGGAACCGCTCGGGGTGGGCGAGCGGGCGGCCGTCGGCGGCTCGGGCCGGGGCGTGCCAGAAGTCGTCGAGGTTCAGGTAGGCGTAGCCGGCATCACGCATCCCGCTGGCCACCATCCCGTCGGCGATGCGGGCCACGACGCCGGCCGACACCGTCTCGCCGTAGACGTTCCAGCTGTTCCACCCCAGGGGCGGGGTGAGGGCGAGCGCGTCGCCCACCACGAGCTCCACGGTGGCCGACGTGGCGCCCAGCCGGTTGCCCACCGCCACGTGCACCGGGTGGGTGCCGGGGGCGGCCGGCGCGGTGCCGCGCACGATCCCGGTCTCGGGGTCCACCGACAGGCCGGCGGGCAGCCCCGAGACGCGGAACGCGAGCGGCCGCTCGCCCGTGGCGGCGAGGGTGTGGATCAGCTCGGTGCCGGGCCGGACGCCCACCCGGGCGGCGCCGTGGAGCTCCGGAGGCCCCTCGTGGGGTCGGAACGGCGCCAGCCTCAGGTGGGGGGCCACGGCATCAGCCGCCGTTGGCGGCCGGTTCGTAGGTGCGGCAGGGCTGGCCGCGCAGGCCCGGGCAGGCGGGGAGCTCCGCCCGCGTGGGGCGCACCTCGGTGGTGAGCGGGAGCACGATGCTCGACGGGAAGCGCGCCGAGCGCCCCACCCACACGATGCTGTCGGGGTCGGGGGGCGCCGACTCGAAGGACCAACGGGTGCGGTCGCCGCCGGGGGCCGACACCGAGATGCGCAGGCGCGAACCGGGACGGAACACGTGGGCCACCGGCGAGATCGCCACCCGGACCTTCGAGTACTTGCCGGCCGGGAGCGGGGCGGCGTCGCCCTCGAGGTGGGTGGGCCACGGGTTGATCTCGGTGGACCGCTTCTCGTCGAGCTTGCGGTGGCTGGCCCGGAGCCACCCGCCCTGCACGTAGACCTCCTTGCCGTCGGCGCGCACCTCGGTGAGCGCCACCTGGAGGTCGGTGTCGGCGGTGTTGGCCCGGATGAACAGGTCGACGCTGCCGGTGCCCACCATGGTGGTGGGCTCCTGGAACGGGCCCGTCTGGTACGCCACGGCCGTATTGGCCACGAGGGGGCGCCAGTCGTACTCGGGCAGCAGCACCCACGACTGGGACTGGCCCTGGCCCGGGAGGGTCTGCATGGGCCGGGCATCGATGTCGGGGAAGTAGCGGTCGGCCACGTCGCCGGACCCGGTGGGCTCGGCCTTGGTGAGCGTCCCGCGATCGCCGAAGTACCAGCGGGTGGGCTCGGTCTCCTTCGGCGGCCACGAGTCGAACCCGGCGTCGAACCCGCCGCCGGGGAGCCCCGGGTGGGCCGGGTCGCCGCCGCTCTCGAAGATGACGCGGTAGCGCGGCAGGTCGAGGTAGCGGGCCTTCGCCTCGGCGAGCGTCGTGTCCCCGGCGTAGGGGTCGGCCGGGAACGGGGGCACCTCGGTGTCGCCGCCCTGGGCCTCGCCGGCCACCGTGGGCATGATCGCCTCGAGGGCGGCGTAGTCGGGCACCTTCTCGGCCACGTAGATGTCGACGAACGCCAGCCACTGCGCCAGCAGCTCCGGCTCGATCGGCGTGGAGTGCACGCCGTTGGCGAGCACGGCCTTCACGTCGTCGCGCTGGGGCAGGTCGTCGAACAGGTTGGCGAAGTCGGAGCCCACCTGCTCGTCCTGCCAGGCGCCCGACAGCAGGAGGGGGACCTCGATGCGGTCGACGTAGTTCACCGGCGACCGCTGCTTGATGAGCTTGGGATCGCGGTAGGGGTTCTCGGCGGTGATCTTGATCGGGTCGAGCGTCTGCAGCCGCAGCTTCTGGTTGGCCAGGCAGTCGACGTCGCCCTCCTTCACCCGCTTCACGGCGTAGCCCTGGCCGCCCTCCGGGGCCGGCAGCGTGTCGTTGCGGCGATCGGTGAGCCAGCTCTTGGTGAAGCCGTTGTTGAAGATGCCGCCCGGGTAGCCGGGGGTGCGGTAGACGTCGGCCAGCACCGACATGGGCGTGGCCGCGGCCAGGTGGGGCGGGTTGGTGGCAGCGGTGAAGAGCTGGGTGATGCCCGGGAACGAGATGCCGGTGAGGCCCACCTTGGCGGACCACGACTGGGCGGCCACCGCCTCCACCACGTCGTAGCCGTCGGCGGCCCAGACCTCGTCGAAGAGGCCGCCGATGCCGCCCGAGCAGCCGGTGCCCCGCTCGTTGACCGACACCGTGGCGAAGCCGAGCGCGCTGGCGATGAGCGCCATGGGCGGCACGTTCTCGGGGTTGCCGTCGTCGTAGCCCGACATGTTGATCAGCGTGGGGAAGGGCCCGTCGGCGAGCGACTTGCCGATGGGCGCCCGCACGGT
>JAHBSN010000359.1 GCA_019639095.1 Actinomycetota bacterium | reverse complement strand
GTTCGGCGTCCGTCGCCAGCGCGCCACGTCCTGACCCCGGCGGTTCGCCCGCCGCCTGGTTCCACCGCACGGAGGCGGCGGCTTCGGCCGCCGCCTCCGTCGCGCCCGGGCTGCTGCGGCGCCTACCATCGGCGCCCTGCGGGGCTGTAGCTCAATGGTCAGAGCAGGGCACTCATAATGCCTCGGTTGCGGGTTCGATCCCCGCCGGCCCCACCGATGTCCTTGCTCAACGCGAGGACGCCGTCGCCAGCTCGGCGAGGCGGGCCAGCGCCTCGGCCTTGGTCACGGGCCGGGCGCCCGCCGCTCGCTGGTGGGCCACCACCGCCGGTTCGGCCCGGGTCTTCGCCCACCCCTGGCGCACCAGGTACGGCAGCGCCTTGCGGCCCTCGCGGGCGTCCCGCACCAACCGTCGCACGTAGGTGAGCCAGCGATCCACGGTGATGAGCAGGGCGTCGGCCAGCAGGCCCTGCTCCCGCAGCGGGGCGATCAGCTCGGCGGCGAAGATCCCCTCGGCCACCACCACGGGCGAGCCCTCGGTGCGCAGCAGGCGGTGGCCCACCGCCTCGGAGCGGGCGAAGGAGTAGGTGGGGACGTCGACCTCGCCGGTCCGGCAGAGCTGGTCCAGGGCCGCCAGCGCCGCAGCCCGGTCCCAGGAGGTCGGGTCCTCCCAGTCGACCTCGCCGTCGGGAGAGCGGGGCAGGCCGGGCTCGGTGGCGTCGCGGTAGAAGTCGTCGAGCGCCACGATGGGCAGGCCCGAGTCCCGGGCGATGTAGGACTTGCCGCACCCCGACGGGCCGGCCAGCAAGACCACGCGGGTGGGCGCGCTCGTGGGGCGATCAGGCGGCGACACGGGTGCCAATGGTGGCAGCCCGGCGGCCACCTCCCCGACATCGGGGCGTCAGTAGCCCAGGTCGTCGCCCAGCCAGGCCGGGGCCCGCTCCAGCAGGTAGGCGCTCACGGCGTGGCAGCGGTCGAGCACGTCGCAGAGCAGGTCCTGCTGGCCGAGGTACACCTGGGCGAGCGAGACCTCGACCTTGCCCACGATGCCCACGGTGCGGTCGGCGCCGTCGGTGACGGTGGCGAAGGAGTCGATGGCCGACACCTCGAGGGGCAGCTCCACCCCGCCCACCCCGGCCAGGTCGGTGGCGAGGATCAGCAGGTCGGGCCCGTGGGGGAGCGGCGGGAGGGCCCAGGTGAAGTGCAGCGGGAAGCGGTGCAGGTCGGGCGGGTCGTCGTTCTCGTCCTCGAGCTCCAGCACGAGGTCCTCGAACGACAGCAGGACGCGGGGGTCGATCTCGAGGGCGAGGTGGAGGTCGAGCGGGCCGCCGCAGGCATCCTCGGGATGCAGGTCGACCTCCCAGGCCTGCCGGAGCGAGTAGGTCTCCACGAAGTGGCGCTCGTCGTGCACGTGGAAGCCGTGGTCCACCGCGTGGTCCTTCAGGTCGGCCACGAAGCCGGCCACGTCGATGACGGCCACTTGCGCTCCAGGAGTGGGGGGCGGGTCCCGACCAGCCTGCCACGCCCCGCTACCGTCCCCCACCGATGTCGCCTTCGTCCGTCTCCGCCGACGCGGTGGCCGCCGCCCTCCACGACGCGGCCGCCGCCGTCGCCGAGGCGCTGGCCGCCGCTCCCGACTGGGGCGAGGCCGGCACGAGGCCCGGCCAGCACCACAGCGACCTCGCCGCCGACGCCGCCGCCGTGGGGGTGCTCGGCGCCGCCGGCCTGGGCGTGCTCAGCGAGGAGAGCGGGCGGCACCACGCGGACCGAGCCGTGACCGTGGTGGTGGACCCGCTCGACGGGTCCACCAACGCCTCGCGCCGACTGTCGTGGTGGGCCACCAGCCTCTGCGCGGTGGACGCCGAGGGACCGTGGGTGTCGCTCGTGGTCGACCTGCGCCACGGCACCCGCTGGACCGCGGTGCGCGGCGGTGGCGCGTTCCGAGACGGGGAACGGGTGCGGACCTCGGGCTGCACGGCGCTGGACGAGGCCATCGTCGGCCTCAACGGCGTGCCGGCCGGCCACGGTGGCTGGGCCCAGTACCGGGCGCTCGGTGCGGCGGCGCTCGACCTGTGCGCGGTGGCCGACGGCACGCTCGACGGGTTCCTCGACGCCACCACCGACGAGCTCGCCCCGTGGGACTACCTCGGGGCCGTCCTGGTGTGCCGCGAGGCAGGGGCCACGGTGGTCGATGCCACCGGGCGGGATCTCGTGGTGCTCGACCACGCAGCTCGCCGCATCCCCGTGGCCGGGGCCACCCCGGCGGTGGCCGATGCGCTGGCGGCCCGCCACCCGCGCTTCGGCGTCGCCCGCTGATCGACGCCGAAGCCGCCCTAACCTGCCCTGGTGATCCGTCGCCTGCACCTGTGGCTGCTGCACGTGTTCCGGCGCCTGCCGCGCCCGGCACGTCGCCAGGTGGTCCGCACGCTCGCACCGTCGTTCACCGTGGGGGCGATCTGCTTCATCGAGCGCGATGGCGGAGACCTGCTGCTCGTGCGCCTGGCCTACCGCGACCACTGGGGCGTGCCCGGCGGGCTGCTGCGCCGGGGCGAGGATGCCGCCGACGGAGCGCGTCGCGAGGTGTTCGAGGAGGTGGGCCTGGCGGTCGACCTGCTGGGGGAGCCGGCCGTGGTGGTCGACCCCGACCCGCGCCGGGTCGACGTCGTGTACCGAGCACGGCCCGTGCCCGGCACCGATCCCGACGGCGCCCGCCCGTGCTCGCCCGAGATCGTGGAGGTGCGCTGGTTCCCCCGGGACCAGCTCCCCGAGCTGCAGCACGAGAGCGTGGGCGCCCTGCTGGCCCTCGAACGGGCCTCGATCCGCCAGGTGCGCGCCGAGGCCGAGGACTGGCACGGGCCCGGGGATCGCTCCCCGGGCCCGTGATCTCACCTCGGTCCTCCGGGCCGCCGGCCCGGGGGTCGGCGATCAGCCGTAGGTGCCGGTCTTGGTGGTGGTCTGGCCGGCGCTGATCGTGGCCTGCTGGCAGGCCGGGATGAAGTGGCCGGCCACGAAGCCCCAGCAGATGTTGTACGTGCCCACCGGCAGGTCGGTGTAGAGGCCCCAGTCGTTGGCCGGCAGGCCGTTGATGGTGATCGTGCCGGGCAGCGCCGGGCTGGTGAGCACCCGCAGGAAGCCCCGCTGGGTGAACGTGCCGGTGACGGTGGTGGTGGCGCCGGCGGTGACGTTGACGTCCTGGCAGCCCGGCTCGGTGTAGCCCTCCACGTGGGTGAAGCACACCGTGTGGGGACCGGGGGCGATCTCGAGCCAGTCGAGGCCGTAGCGGTCCATGGGCACGTCGTCGACCACGATCTGCGACGGCAGGGCGGGCGACGTGGTCACGCGCAGGAGGCCCACGCCGGTCTGGCCGGTGGCGGCCGACGGCGTGAACGTGCCCGTGACCGGGGTGGTAGCCCCGGCGGTCACGTTCACCGTCTGGCACGGCGGCGGGGTGTAGCCGCCCACCGCCCCGAAGC
>JAHBSN010000358.1 GCA_019639095.1 Actinomycetota bacterium | reverse complement strand
GACGTCGGACCACGGGACGGCGCCGAACTCGTAGTGGCTGCGGACCACGGTGGAGAACAGCCAGGTGCGGATGATGTCGTGGCCCTGGGGACGGAGGTCCATGGGGAACGTGCGGGCGAACAGGTCGTGGTCGGTCTCCCACCCGCAGGCGATCTGCGGCGTGAGCGACGACGTGGCCCACGTGTCCATCACGTCGGGGTCGCCGGTGAAGCCGCCGGGCCGGTCGCGCTGGTCGGCGGTGTAGCCGGGCGCGACGTCGGCCTGGGGGTCGACGGGGAGCGTGGCCTCGTCGGGGACGATCGGGCTCTCGTGGTCGGGCCGGCCGTCGGCGTCGAGCGGGTACCACAGCGGGATCGGCACGCCGAAGAACCGCTGGCGGGAGATGAGCCAGTCGCCGTTGAGGCCCTCGACCCAGTTCTCGTAGCGGTGGCGCATGTAGTCGGGGTGCCAGGCCAGCTCGGTGCCGCGGGCCACCAGCGCCGAGCGCAGGTCGGCCGAACGACCGCCGTTGCGGATGTACCACTGCCGGGTGCTGACGATCTCGAGCGGCTTGTCGCCCTTCTCGAAGAACTTCACGGGGTGGGTGATCTTGCGGGGCTCGCCCAGCAGCTCGCCGGACTCGGTGAGCAGCTCCACCATCACGTTCTGGGCGCCGCCGGGCGCCTTGCCGGCGAAGCGGGCGTAGGCGGCCTGCGCCTCGGCGGAGGTGAGCCACGCCGGGGCCTCGCTGGGGAAGCGGCCGTCCTTGCCGAGCACGGCGCGGGTCTCGAGCTGGAGCTCGCGCCACCAGATGACGTCGGTGAGGTCGCCGAAGGTGCAGATCATGGCGACGCCGGTGCCCTTCTCGGGGTCGGCCAGCTCGTGCGCCACCACCGGGACCTCGACGCCGAAGACCGGCGTGGTGACCGTGGACCCGAAGAGCGGCTGGTAGCGCTCGTCGTCGGGGTGGGCCACCAGCGCCACGCAGCTGACGAGCAGCTCGGGCCGAGTGGTGGCGATGACGACGTCGCCCTGGCCGTCGGTGCGGTGGAAGGCGAGGTCGTGGTAGGCGCCGGGCCGCTCGCGGTCCTCGAGCTCGGCCTGGGCCACCGCGGTCTGGAAGGTGACGTCCCACAGGCTCGGGGCCTCCGACGAGTACGCCTCGCCGCGCGCCAGGTTGCGCAGGAAGGCGAGCTGGCTGGTGCGCTGCGTCTTGAGGCCGACGGTGGTGTACGTGTGGCTCCAGTCGATCGACAGGCCGAGCAGGCGCCACAGCTGCTCGAACACCTCCTCGTCCTCGGCGGCGAGCCGCTCGCACAGCTCCACGAAGTTGCGCCGGCCCACGGTGTCGTAGTCCTCGCGTCGCTTGGCGGGGGTGGCGGGCGGCTCGTAGTCGTCGATGTACGCGACCGCGGGGTCGCAGCGGACCCCGTAGTGGTTCTCGACGCGCCGCTCGGTGGGCAGGCCGTTGTCGTCCCAGCCCATGGGGTAGAAGACGGCCTTTCCCCGCATGCGCTGGTAGCGGGCGATCGTGTCGGTGTGGGTGTAGCTGAACACGTGGCCCACGTGCAGCGAGCCCGACACGGTGGGCGGCGGTGTGTCGATGCTGAAGACGTCGGCCCGCTCGGCGGTGCGGTCGAAGCGGTAGGTGCCGTCCTGCTCCCAGGCCGCGCCCCACCGGGCTTCGAGCCCCTCCAACGTGGGCTTCTCGGGGACGTTCGCCTGGGCCATGGGGTGCCACGGTACCGGCCGCCCCCGAGACGCTCCGAACCCATACGTGGTGGGGCGACCCGGTGCGCGTCGGCCAAGATCGTCCCCGTGAGCTTCCCGCCGATCCACCTCCACGACACGCGCCGGCGCGCCGTGGTCCCGTTCGAGCCGCTCGAACCCGGGAAGGTCGGCATCTACTCCTGCGGGCCCACGGTGTACGCCCCGCAGACGCTCGGCAACATGCGCAGCCAGCTCATGCCCGACCTGCTGCGGCGCGTGCTGCTGGCCGCCGGGTACGACGTCACCTACGTCACCAACATCACCGACGTCGGCCACCTCACCTCCGACGCCGACGCCGGCGACGACAAGGTGGAGGCCGCGGCCGCCCGGGCCGGGCAGACCGTGGCCGAGATCACCGGCCACTTCACCGAGCAGTGGGCCACCGACCGCCGCCGCCTGGGCTGCCTGGAGCCCGACATCCGCCCGGCCGCCTCCGAGCACATCGCCGAGCAGATCGCCATGGTGCAGACCCTGGAGGCCCAGGGCCACACCTACGTGATCGACGACGGCGTCTACTTCGACGTGTCCACCTTCCCCCGCTACGCCGAGTTCGCCGGGCTCGACCTCGACGAGCTCGAGGCCACGGGCCGCATCGACAACCTCGAAGCCAAGCGCCACCCGGCCGACTTCGCCCTCTGGAAGCTGAGCCCGCCCGGCGTCACCCGCCTCCAGGAGTGGGACTCGCCGTGGGGCCGCGGCTTCCCGGGCTGGCACATCGAGTGCTCGGCCATGGCCACCCGCTACCTCGGCGATCGGTTCGACATCCACACCGGGGGCGTCGACCACATCCGCGTCCACCACACCAACGAGGTGGCCCAGAGCGAGTGCGCCCTCGGCGTCCACCCGTGGGTGTCCATCTGGATGCACAACGAGTTCCTCGACCTGTCGGGCCGCAAGATGTCGAAGTCGGCGGGCGACGTGCTGGTGGTCGACACGCTCGTCGACGCCGGCATCGAACCCCTTGCCTTCCGCTACTTCTTCCTCCAGGCGCACTACCGCCAGCAGCAGGAGTTCACGATCGACGGGGTCCGGGCGGCCGGGGTGGCGCTGCGCCGGTTGGTCGGCCACGCGGTGGCGGCTCGCGACGAGGTGGGCGGCCGCGTCGACGGGGGAGACCCGGCCCGCACCGAGCCGTTCCGCGAGGCGTTCTGGGCCGCGCTGGCCGACGACCTCGATGCGCCGAAGGCGCTCGCGGTGGCGTCCACGGTGGCCCGCTCGGCCGACCTCACCGCCGCCGACCGCTGGAGCCTCCTGGCCGACTTCGACCGCGCGCTCGCGTTCGGCCTGGCCGACGCCACCGGGGTCGACGCCGCCGAGGTGGGCGGCGACGACGTCGGCCCGGAGGCTCAGGCCCTGCTCGACGAGCGCAACGCCGCCCGGGCGGCGAAGGACTGGGGTCGGGCCGACGAGCTGCGCGACCAGCTGGTGGCGATGGGCTTCGACGTGGTCGACACCCCCGAGGGTCCCAAGCTCCGCCGCCGTTGATCGCGTCGTCCGGCCCGGGCGCCCACCGGCGGCCTGGCACCGTCGGGAGGCGTCGCGGTATCCTCGTGCCAGTTGTTACCGACCGGTAACCACTGACGTCGCCTCACGCTGCTCCGGCGCCGCCGGACTCCGCCGCCCGAGGCCTCCAGGGACGAAAGGTTCGTCAGATGGCAGAGTTCTCCCTCGCGTTCAACGAGGACCAGCAGCAGCTCAAGGACTGGGTCCACGACTTCGCCAAGACCGTGGTGCGCCCCGCCGCCGAGGAGTGGGACGAGCGCGAGG
>JAHBSN010000357.1 GCA_019639095.1 Actinomycetota bacterium | reverse complement strand
CGGACCTGATCGTCCTGACGTTCCTCGGCATGTTCGCCGTGATCACCCCGGCCCTGATCTCGGGTGCCGTGGCCGACCGCATGAAGTTCTCGGCGTGGGCGATCTTCGCCCCGCTCTGGATGCTCGTGGTGTTCGCGCCGGTCTTCAAGTGGGTGTACGGCGGCTGGCTCGGCTCGCGCGGCTCGCTCGACTTCGCCGGCGGCACGGCCATCCACGTCAACGCCGGCATCGCCGCCCTCGCCGTGATCCTCGTGCTCGGCAAGCGCAAGGGCTGGCCCAAGGAGGGCCACCCGCCCCACAACATGCCGATGGTGATGCTGGGCACCGGCATCCTCTGGTTCGGCTGGTTCGGCTTCAACGCCGGCTCGGCCCTGGGCGCCAGCGCCACGGCGGTCCAGGCGTTCATCAACACCTTCCTCGCCGCGGCCGCCGGTGGCCTCGCCTGGGCCATCGTGGAGAAGCTGCGGGACGGCCACTTCACCAACCTGGGCGCCGCATCGGGCATCGTGGCCGGCCTCGTGGCCATCACCCCCGGCGCCGGCTTCGTGTCGGGCATGTCGCCCATCTACATCGGCCTGATCGCCGGCGTGGTGTGCGCCTTCGCCGTGGGCCTCAAGACCAAGCTCGGCTACGACGACGCCCTCGACGTGGTGGGCGTGCACTTCGTGGGCGGCCTGGTCGGTTCGCTGCTGATCGGGCTGTTCTCGTCGCCCGACTACTTCGGCACCGACGTGAAGGCCGGCCTGTTCGAGGGCGGCGGCCTCGGGCTGCTCGGCGAGCAGGCGCTCGCCAACGGGGCCACGATCGTCTACTCGTTCGTGGTCACCTACATCATCGCCCTGGCCCTCAAGGCCACCATCGGGCTCCGGGTCGACGAGGAGATCGAGGTCACCGGCCTCGACCTCGCCGAGCACGCCGAGACCGCCTACCACGGCACCAACTGAGGAGATCGCCACCATGAAGCTCATCACCGCGGTCATCAAGCCGCACAAGGTCGACGACGTGAAGTCGGCGCTGAAGGAGGCCGGCATCGCCGGCATCACGGTCTCGGAGGTCCAGGGCTTCGGCCGCCAGTCGGGCCACACCGAGGTGTACCGGGGCACGGAGTACACCATCGACTTCGTGCCCAAGGTCCGCTTCGAGGTCCTGGTGGAGGACACCGACGTGAACCGGATCATCGACGCCATCGTGGGCTCGGCCCGCACCGACAAGATCGGCGACGGCAAGGTCTGGGTGACCACGGTGGACCACATCGTGCGCATCCGCACCGGCGAGCTGGACGACGACGCGATCTGACGTCGTCCTCCCGGCGATCCGAGCCCTCCGGCTGACGATGGCGGGGGTCCGGTCGTGGCACCATGCGGGCATGCGCCCCAGGAGCCCCCGACCGTGACCCTCGCCATCGACCTGTCCGGGCAGGTGGCCCTCGTCACCGGCGGCGCCCGGGGCGTGGGCGCCGGCATCACCGACCGCCTGCTGGCCGCCGGCGCCACCGTGGTGGTGTGCGGGCGGCGCGAGCCCGAGCCCGGTTCGCTCCCCGTCGGCGTGGGCTTCCACGCCTGCGACGTGACCGACCACGCCGCGGTGGGCGACCTCGTGGCCGCGATCGTGGCCGACCACGGCCGGCTCGACCTCGCGGTGAACAACGCCGGCGGCTCCCCCGGCACCGACGCCGCCACGGCGTCACCTCGCTTCAGCGACAAGATCCTGGCGCTGAACCTCACGTCGGCGCTGCACGTGTGCCAGCGCGCCAACGCCGTGATGCAGGACCAGGAGGCCGGCGGATCCATCGTCAACGTCGGCTCGCTCTCGGGGCTGCGCCCCTCCCCCGGCACCGCCGCCTACGGCGCGGCCAAGGCCGGGCTGCTCAGCCTCACCACCACGCTCGCCATGGAGTGGGCCCCGAAGGTGCGGGTCAACATGGTCTCGGCCGGGATGGTCCGCACCGAGGTGTTCGAGGACTACTACGGCGGGCCCGAGGGTGCCGCCGCGGTGTCGGCCACCGTGCCCCTCGGGCGGGTGGCGGAGCCGGCCGACGTGGGCAACGCGGTGGCGTTCCTCGCCAGTCCGCTGGCGTCGTTCGTCACCGGCGCCAACCTCGTGGTGCACGGCGGCGGCGAGCAGCTCGCGTTCTTCGCCCACCAGCGCGGCTGAGCGCCGCGAGCGCGACCGACCTACCGGCCGGCCGTCAGCCGTCGGACGCCACCGCCGACAGGGGCGGGCCCTCCTCGAGGAGGTAGCCGCGGCTTCGCACGGTGCGGATGGCCAGGCCCAGCGGGGCCAGCCGCCGGCGCAGGCGCACGATGTGCACGTCGAGCACGTTCCGACCCGGGATGCCCTCGGGCCAGCCGGCCCGGGCCAGCGCATCGCGGCTCACCACGGCGCGGTAGCGGTCGAGCAGCACCACCATCAGGCGGTGCTCCACCGGGGGCAACGAGACCCAGTGGCCACCCGAGCGCAGCAGGCCGTTCTCGTCGAGCTCGGGCACCCGGCTGTCGTCGGCACCGTCGGCCCGGTCGGCCAGCACGCGCACCCGAGAGCGGATGTCCTCGTCCACAGCGGGCAGCCGGATCCAGTCCTCGAGCACGTCGGCGGTGAGGGGCGGGGCCATGCCCTCGGGCACCAGCACGAGCCGGGGCACGTGATCCCGTCGCAGCTGGGTGAGCCGCTCCTCCTCGCCGGGCCACTCGACCAGCTCGACCTTCATGGGCGGGACGGTACGGAGCCGACGTTTCGTGGTTGTTTCGCCTCCGTGAACGCGCGAGCAGCGGCCCGGTTGGGGCCTCCCCGCCGGATCTGACGTACCATCAGAAACGCATCGCCCACCCCCACGGGAGCAGGAATGGCCACCAGGACACGGGTCCCGGCGCTCGGCGCCGAGGGCTGGTTCACGCCCGACTCGGACGAGCCCACCCTCATCGGGCAGCGCTGCCTCGAGTGCGGCACCTACGTCTTCCCCCGCGCCAACCTCGGGTGCCCCAACCCGGCGTGCTCGGGCGTCGACCTCGAGGAGGCGCCGCTCTCGCGCCGAGGCAAGATCTGGAGCTACACCGACGCCCGCTACCAGCCGCCGTCGCCCTACGTGGTTCCCAGCGAGGAGCACGTGCCCTTCGCCATCGCCGCCGTGGAGCTGGCCGACGAGGGGCTCGTGGTCATGGGCCAGGTGGTGCCGGGCGTGTCGGTCGACGACCTGTCGGTGGGCCAGGAGGTGGAGCTGGTGGTCGACGTGCTCTTCAGCGACGACGACACCGACCACCTGATCTGGAAGTGGAAGCCGGTCGCCGCCGGCGGAGGGGAAGCCTGATGGGCGCACACGACATCGCCGTGCTCGGGGTGGGCATGCACCCGTGGGGCAAGTGGGGCCGCAACTTCGTGGAGTACGGCGTGGCCGCCGTGCGCGACGCGCTGCGCGACGCCGGCATCGCCTGGACCGACGTGCAGTTCGTGTCGGGCGCCGACACCATGCGCAACGGCTACCCCGGCTACGTGTCGGGTGCCACCTTCGCCCAGGCCATGGGCTGG
>JAHBSN010000356.1 GCA_019639095.1 Actinomycetota bacterium | reverse complement strand
ACCGGCGGTGACCTCGACGCCATCACCCGGGTGGTGGAGGCGCTCCAGGGCCAGGCCCAGGTGGCCCTCGATGCGCTCTTCAACCAGGCGATGGCGGCCGAGATCCGCGCCTACCTGGCCCCACCCGCCGATCCGCCCGCCGCCGACCGATGACCGTTGGCCGGTGACCGGCGGGCGTCAGCCGGCGGCGACGACGGGTGCGTCGTCCACGTCGTCGTCCCAGAGCCCGCAGCGCTTCCACACCCATCGGGACAGCGGGTTGACCAGCCCGAGCTCCCGGCACAGGCGGCGCAGCTTGGCCACCGAGTCTCTGCGGAGCTGCACCGCCTCGGGGCTGCGACGGGCCTCGGCGAGCACCGACCGGGGCACCCCGTGAACGCGGTGGAGCTCGTTCGTGGGGTCCACCATCAGCGGCGCCATGATCCAGAGCACGATCGGCGTGCGCACGCCGAGCAGGAGGCGGCGGTAGCGCCCGAGGGTGGGCACGAGGTCCTTGAGGTAGGCGCGGGCGAAGGCGATGTGGCGGGCCTCCTCGGCCACGTGGATGCGCATGATGCGCTCCACGAGCGGGTGCGTGGTGCCCTCGCGGAGCTGGCGGCGCTGCAGGTGGTCGACCGGGTCCTCGCCGCCGAGCACCAGCACGAAGAACTGCTCGGGGAACAGCCGCTGGATCACCGGCACGAGCAGCGGCGCACCGGTGCGCAGCCACCACGGCATGCCCTTCACCGGCAGGCCGCTGCGGTTCACGAGCTCCTGGAACATCAGCGAGTGCTGGGACTCCTCGATCACCTCGTGGTGGAGGTAGCGGAACTCGGGGGCGCCGTTGGGGAGGCGGAACGCGTGGGCGAGCAGGCCGCGCTGGAGCAGGTTCTCGAACTGCATCCCCACCTTGAACGCGGCGCACAGGCGGTGGAGCGCGATCCGCGATCGCACCTCAGGGGGCTGGGCCCGGTACCACGCGGTCTGCGCCAGGGGGTCGCACGCGAACAGGTCGCAACGGGGATCGTCGGGCCCGATGGCGAGGTCGGGGTGGTCCCAGTCGATGTCGGCGTAGGCGTCGTGGCCCTTGGCCACCGATTGGCGGCTGAGCCGCTCCACCAGGGGCGTCACCCGGTCGACCGGGGCGGCTCGGCGGCTGCGGGGGGACAGCGTGGCGGTCACGGGAGCGCTCCTCGGTCGGGGGTTCGTGTCCGCCATCGTTCTATGTGTCATGGAACGATGTCAACATGACGGAGGTCACGGCCACCGACCTGGGCTACGCCGGGCCGGCGCCGCCGCCCGAGCGGCCCCGCGACCCGGCCACCGCCCCGCTCGAGCCCGCCACCACCCTCGAGTGGGTGGCGCTCGCCCTGGCCCTCGCCCCGATCCTGGTGGTGGTGGGCTGGGCGCTCTCCACCGGCTGGCAGCCCCTGGGCGACTCGGCCCAGATCGTGGTCCGGTCCCGAGACGTGCTCACCCAGCACCACCCCTTCCTCGGGGCGTGGTCGAGCAGCTCGCAGGACGTCGGGCAGGACCTCAACAACCTGGGACCCCTGTACGTGGACCTCATCGCCCCGTTCACCAAGGTGACCCCGTGGGCGGGCGCGGCCATCGGGATCGGGCTCGTCAACGCCGCATCGGTGGTGGGGGTGTGGGCCGTGGCCCGGCGCCTGTTCGGTCCGACGGGCTCGGTGGGGGCCATGGCCGCCACGGTGGCCCTGGAGGCGTCGATGGGGAGCCAGGCCCTGCTCGAGGCCCGCCAGCAGATCGCCCTGCTGCTCCCGTTCTGGTGCCTGCTGTGGGTGGCGGTGGCGCTGTGGGACGGACGGGCGTGGGCCCTCCCCGTGGCGGTGTTCCTCGGGTCGCTCGTGGTGCAGACCCACTTCACGTTCGTGTACCAGGCGCTGATCGTGCTGGCCCTCGCCACCGTGGCGTACGTGCGTCGCCGTGGGCGGCGGGGCCGGGCGCGCTCGGGTCGGGAGATGGACGCGGGCATCACGCTCGGCTGGACCGCCATCGTGGCGCTCGTCTGCTGGGTGCAGCCCCTGTGGGACCAGTTCTTCGGCCTGGGGAACCTCGGCAAGGTGCTCGGCGCGGGCGGGGGCGACGACGCCGGCACCACCGGCGCCGCCAGCCTGCGCCCGGGTCTCGGCGGCGGGGTGGAGCTGGTGTCGCGCACCAGCCTGCGGCCACCGTTCTGGTTCCCCGGCTCGCTCGGCTCGGCCCTCGGAGACGAGCCGCTCACCGGCCGGGTGCACGCCACCGCCACCGGCTGGCTCACGGTGGCAGCGTGGGCGCTGGCGCTGGCGGCGGTGGCGTGGTGGGCCCGCCGCCACGACCGCCGGCCCCTCGGCGCCCTCGCCGGGGTGGCCCTCGTGGCGTTGGCCGCCAGCGTGGTGGCCGCCTCGCTCATCCCACCCGCGGCGTTCACGGTGCTCCCGCCGCAGAACTACTACTGGATGTGGCCGGTGGGGCTGCTGCTGTCGGTCACGGTGGTGGCCGGCGCGGTGGCGGTGGCCACCGAGCACCGGGCATCGGCGGAGCCGGTGGTGCTGGTGGCCGCGGCCGCCGCCCTCGGCGCCCTCGCGCTGGTGACGGTGCGGCCGGCATCGAGCCTGGCCTACGTCGATCGCGAGGCGAACCGGGAGCAGGCCGCGGCCCGCATCCTCGATCGGCGCTTCGATGCGGCCCTGGATCGCAGCGGCCTGGAGGGGCCGGTGGTCGTCGACTTCGATCGGGACCTGGACTTCAGCACGCACCGCTACTCGTTCCTGGCCGAGCTGCAGTCGCGCGGGATCGAGTTCACCTTCGATGCCCGCACCGCCGACCTGCGCCGCTTCGGCGATCGCCGCTGCGAGCGGGGGAAGGCGCGCTACCGGCTCTTCGTGCTGAGCGGCGGGGCGCTCGGCACGCTCGAGGAGGGTCAGCTGGTGCTGGCCCGCACGCGGGAGGTCACCACCGGCGTGCCGGTGGGCCTGGTGCTGCAGGCCGAGCCCCGGCCCACGCCCGAGGAGCGCGCCGCCATGTCCGACCGCTGCCGCCGCTGATCGCGGTCGGGCGGCGGCCGCATCGGGGGCCGCTCAGACGAGGGGCCAGGGGTAGCGCCGGCCGGTGGGGTCGTGCGGGAAGCGCCCCTCGGCCAGCAGGCCACGGGCTCGGGCGAGCACGGCGTCGCGCTCGAAGGGGTCGAGCAGGTCGCACAGCCCGGGGGGCAGCGGCGTGCGGGCGAAGCGGTCGAGGTCGTCGGCCAGCTCGGCGGGCAGCGGCTCGCCGGCGAAGTCCCAGATGACGGTGCGCAGCTTGAACTCGGCGTGCAGGGACAGGCCGTTGTCGATGCCCCACAGGTGGCCCTCGTCGTCCACGAGCACGTGGCCGCCCTTGCGGTCGGTGCTGTTGGCCACCAGGTCGAAGGCGGCCAGGCGGCGCAGTTGGGGGTGGTTGGCCTCGTCGTCGAGGAGGGTGAAGTAGTGCTGGTCGAAGTCGGCGTCGACGAAGCGCTGCACCGAGCCCGGCCCGAAGGGGCCGTCTCGCACCACGGTGGTGGGGACGACGT
>JAHBSN010000355.1 GCA_019639095.1 Actinomycetota bacterium | reverse complement strand
CCCGTGGTCCTGACCGGTGGCCCGGGCCAGGTCCCAGGTGTGCATGAACACGTCTGCGGTGAAGAACTGCGACACCGCCCTCGGCAGCGGCACCTCGCCGATGTGAGGGTTCACCAGGACCGCCGACTCCGTCGCCGGATCCTCGAGCAGGCCGAGGACCGCCGCGTCGAGGTGGTGCCACGCGGCGACGGGGTCCTGCTGAACCGACGGGCCGGCGGGGAGCTCGATCTCGGCCCCGGCCCGGAGGAACGCCGGGACCCAGTCGACCAGGTGGCCGACCACGTCGCGGGCGGTCCACTCGGGCACCGGCGACCGACGGTCCCAGTCGGCCGGATCGGCGACGCCGTCGACCACCTCCGAGAACCGCGCCGCGGTGAGCCGGTACTCGTCGATCGGAGCGAGGTCGACGCCGCCGCTCACGACACGGCTCCTCCGGCGAGGAGGGCGTCGAGCTTGGCGTAGCCCTGGTCGATGCCCTCCTCCATCCCCGAGGCCAGCCAGGCGTCGCGGCCCTCGAAGCTGTCGACCAGCGAGGTGCACTCGAGCCGGGTGCGACCGCCGCCCAGGTCGACGAACGCCATCCGTTCGAGGGCGACGTCGTCGGGCATGCCCTCGAAGGTGAAGGTCTGGATGATGAGCTCCGAGGGGCGGACGAGGTGGAAGCAGCCGTTGAAGCCGTACTCCTCGTCGCCCCGCCGGTGGAAGTAGCGGTAGGACCCGCCGGTGCGGCAGTCGTAGCGCTCGATCTCCATCTCGATGCTGTTCGGGCCGAGCCACCGGACCACGAGGTCGGGGTCGGTGTGGGCCCGGAAGACCGCAGCCGGCGGGGCGGCGAACTCGCGGGTGATGCGGACCATCGGGACCTTCGGGTCGGCCTCGATGGTGGCCTCGTTCGTGGTGGCGGTCATGGGTTGGCTCCTTGGTGCGGTGGGGTGGGTTCGACGTCGTCGGGGAGGGACTCCAGGACGGCGTCGAGGCGGCGGTAGCGCTCCTCGGCCTGACGGCGGTAGCGCTCGATCCAGGCGGTCATCAGGTCGAGGACCTCCGCTTCGAGGTGGACGGGGCGGCGCTGGGCCTCACGTCGCCGGCTCACCAGACCGGCGTCCTCGAGCACCTTGAGGTGCTTGGACACGGCCTGGAGGCTGACGTCGTAGGGCTCGGCGAGCTCGTTCACGGTGGCGTCGGCCACGGTGAGGCGGGCGACGAGGTCCCGGCGGGTGGGGTCGGCGAGGGCCGAGAACACCTTCGAGAGCGCATCTGCGGGCATCATCACCTCCTCGTTCAACCGATCGGTTGAACTGTGGCACCGGCTGGGGTCCATGGTCAACCGATCGGTTGAGGAAGGGCGCAGCGCAGCCTCGAGGTGTGTGCGCTCATGCTGCGTGGTGCGGCACGAGCGCACGAGCCTGCGGCAGGTGTGTAGCTAGTCGACGAGGTCCCAGAGGCCGGCGAAGTAGCCGTCGAGGCCGGCGACGTCGGCCAGGACCGCGGGGAGCACCGGCCGCTCCCCCGTGTCGAGCTCGGCGATCCACTCACCGATCCGGCGGGCGACGTCGTCGGTCATCTCGTGGCCACCGTCGGCCTCCACGTAGGTGAGGGCGAGGCCGACGTCGCGCAGCAGCGCTGCGCCCGATCGGGACACCTCGATGCCGGCGAAGTGGTCCTCGCGAGCCGAGGAGAGGAAGTACCGACGCCCCTCGCACGCCGCCGGATCCACCCGGAACCCGCCCACCACCGGCGGGAAGCTGCACACGCCGAACCCGGCCGCCGGCACGTGGGCCACGTCGGCCCCCAGCAGCAGCCCCAGCGCCAGTCCTCCGCCCTGGCTGAACCCGCCCACCACCGCCTCGGCCACGGGCAGGCCGAGCTGCTCCTCGAGCTCCTCGAGGTGGGCGTCGATGGCGGCGAGGCTGGCGACGTACTGCGCCTCGGCCTCCTCTCGGGCGGTGAGCGCCCGATGCCAGATGGCCCGACCGCCCCGCTCGAAGGGGGCGTGGGGCAGCACCGCCTTGAACCGGCCGACGGGATCGAGCAGGTCGATCCGGGAGCTGAGCTGCTCGATCGGTTCGCCGTACCCGTGCAGCAGGACGAGGAGCCGCTCCTGCGCGCCGGCCCGGTCGAGCACGGTGCTGGTGAGGACCGGGGTCTCGACCACGGCGAGATCCGACCACACCGACCCTGGCGAGGGCCAGCCCGGACCCGGGACGACCGACGCCGGGACGGGACCGGTAGCGTCGGAGCGAGGCGAAGGGGGCCCACCATGGCGGAGCACGGACAGACCTCGCAGCGAGAGCCGGTGGTGCTCGGACCGGGCGAGGGGCGCACCTACGCCGGCGGCCCGCTCACCGCCGTGTTCAAGGCCGACGGCGCCGAGACCGCCGGCCGCTACGCCATCTCCGAGTGGTGGCTCGAGCGCCACACCAAGGGCCCCGGCGCGCACCACCACCCCGAGGACGACGTCTTCTACGTGCTCGAGGGCACGATGAGCGTCATGGTCGGCGACCGCTGGGTGGACGCACCGGCCGGCTCGTTCGTGCTCGTGCCCGGCGAGGTGGTGCACGACTTCGAGAACCGGACCGATGCCCGGGCGGGGATGCTCAACGTGTCGGCCCCCGGCGACTTCGAGCCGCAGGTGCCGTCGATCGCCCAGTGGTTCCGCGACCGCTCGCCCGAGGACACCCGGGCCTGACCTTCCCGGTCCGCCGGCCCCCGAGGAGTACCTCACCGCCCTCCCCGACGACCGGGCCGAGTTCGTGCGCAGCGTGCGGGACACCATCCTCGAGCACCTCCCCCCGAGGTTCGAGGAGACCTGGCTACCGAACGCTCACCTACGTGGTGCCGCTCGCGCTACCCCGACACCCGCCTTGCGCGCTGCCATCGAGGACCGGCCCAGGACTCCCGAGGTGCAGGCCCACTCGATTCCTGTCGATCGTGGTCGCCTGGCGAGCCGAATCGACAGGAATCCTCCTGTGACCAGGGCCGGAGACGACGAAACCCCCTGCCGGAGCAGGGGGTTTCTCGCTGAGCGGACGACCGGATTCGAACCGGCGACCCTCACCTTGGCAAGGTGATGCTCTACCAACTGAGCCACGTCCGCGTGGGACGTTGACTGTAGCAAGGCCCCGAGATCGCCACCAACCGGGTAGCGGCGCGGCGGGTGGATCAGGCGCCGGTGCGGGCCCGGATGCGCTGGGCCATCTCGACGGCGATCGGACGGTCGGCGATGCCATCCACCACCACCTGGCGACCGTTGACCAGCAGCGTGAGGCTGGCGGTCCGGTCGTCCTGCCAACCCTGCACCTGCAGACCGGCGTCGAGCGTGAATCGCTCGTGGTGGGGACGCCACTGGCGCTCGTCGGCCAGCAGGAGGGCCCGGTCGGTGAGGACCAGGGCGGCGTGGTTGCCCTCGAAGCGGCCGACGACGGCCGCCTCCACCACCTCGCCGTCCTCGAGCAGCGCGCCGGCCACCGCGAGGGCCGTGCGACCGTGCTTGCGGGGCGAGTTGCCGAGCCGGGCGGCGGCGGCGCCGAGG
>JAHBSN010000354.1 GCA_019639095.1 Actinomycetota bacterium | reverse complement strand
CCGAGGGTGGGCCAGCCGTCCTGGAGCACGGCCTGCTCGAGCGTCGGCCGGCTGCCGCGCACGTCGTCGGGCGTGATGAGGTCGTCGGGGCCGAACACGCTGCGGATCTCGGCGTCGAGGGCGTCCATGGCCGCGGCGTCGAAGGGCTGCGGGTGCACGAACGTGAACGACCCGATGTCGATGATGTCGTCCTTGAGCTCCAGCAGGATGGCGATCGGGACGTGGCGCGGGTTGGCATCGGACCACGTCTTCACCGTGGTGAGGCACGCCACCAGCGTGAGGCAGTTCGAGTGGTAGTCGACGTCCTGGGCGTGCAGGACCTTCATCCCGGGAGCGGCCATGGCCGGGTCGTAGGCCCCGCCGCCGGTGACCTGCCGGATGAGCGGGTTGCCGTAGAGGCCGCCGTCGGTGTCGACGAACACGTCGAGCTCGATCTGGCGGATGCGCTCGGACTGGAACTGCACGTCGAGGGGACGGTGGGTGTAGGTGAACTCGTCCTCGAAGTCGGCCCCGATGATCGATCGGCGCAGCGTGCGCTCGGGGACCGTGGACACCTCGTGGTAGCTGTTGTGGGTCCCCATCACCTGGATCTGGTTGAGGTGGACCTGCGCGTCGATCTCCTCCTCGGACAGGCACGCGGTGGCGGAGGCGGCGGTGAGGGCGGCCAGGGCCACCACGACGAGGAGGCGGCGAGCGCGACGTGCGGCCACGTGGGCCCCTTCCGTGACGATGTCCTGCGGGTGGACGGAGGGTAGCGCGCCGGTGGCTCAGGGACCGGTGCGGGTGAGCGCGAGCAGCAGGTCCGAGTCGGTCTCGCTCGCCTCGGGGCCGTACCCGAGCACGATCGCCCCGTTGGCCCGGCACACCGGACACGACGCCGCCACGATCAGCACGGTGTCGTCGGGATCCGACGCGCCCTCCATGCGACGCTCCTCGAGCACCGTGAAGTCGCCGGCGGCGTTGACCGACCGGCAGTTGGTGCACAGCAGCGAGCCCGGCGCCTCGCCGGGCACGAAGTCGGTGGCGATGCCACGGGCGGCCAGGTCGCGCAGCACGTCGGTGGTGCTCACCGGCTGGAGGCCGTTGCCGTCGGTGGCCGGGTTGGTGGGCTCGCCGTCGGCGGTGGCGGGCTGGGGCTGGGCCATGGGGGGCTCCTACAGCTCGGGGTAGGGCCGGGCGGCGAGCGCCTCGGCCAGGTGCACGGCGTTTGCCACCATGGTGGCGGTGGTCTGGGCCGTCTTCTCCGGCGCGGCGTCGAGGTCCTTGTAGTCGGTGGATGCCATCGCCTCGCCCACCCAGTAGGTCATGGCGCCAGCGGCGAGGGTGAACCCCACATCGCTCAGGCCCTGGAACAGCTCGGCGCCCACGTGGTGGGCGCCGTCCTCGTTGCCCACCACCGCCACCATGGCCACGCGATCGGCGGTGCGCATCTGGCCGCGGTCGTCGGTGTCGGAGATGAACGCATCGAGGCGCTCGAGCACGCGCTGGGCGTTGCTGCAGGGGTGCCCCATCCAGATGGGCGTGGCCAGCACGAACAGCTCGGCGTCGAGCACCGACCGCCGCACCTCCGGCCACGCATCCCCGTCGCCCTCGTCGGCGGTCACGCCGGGCTTCACGTCGAGGTCGGCCACCCGCACCCGCTCGAGGGAGACGCCGTGGCGACCGAGCTCCTCGCTGATCTGGTCGAGGAGGACATCGGTGCTCGACGCCTCCCCGCCTTGCTTGAGCGTGCAGTTCACGGCGAAGGCCTTCATGGCGCTCCGGTACCCGCGGTGGGGCTGCGGCAGACGGCTCCCGGCGCGGGCCGAGGGCTCCGATCAGCGGCCGACGGCCTCTTCGAGCTCGGCCTTGTTCATCTTCGACCGGCCCTCGATGCCCTTCTGCTTGGCCTCGTTGTAGAGCTGGTCGCGGGTGCGGCCCCCCGAGCCGCGGTGCGAGCGGAGGCCGCCGCGCCGGCTCGACGAGATGTCGTCGGTGGAGCTGCGGCTCGACGTCTCCGCCTCCCCGGCGCGGGCCCGCTCCTTGTTCACGGTGCGGGCGGCGATCTCCTCGGCCACGTCCTCGCTGCGGCCTCGGTCCTCGAGGCCCTCCTTGATGTGCTCGTACTGACGCTCGCGCTTGTCGCTCCAGGCCTTGGGCATGGATCTCCTCCTTCGACGGCGATCGGACCGCGCGCGGTACCCGGCGGCACCGGGCGCCAACCCGGGCACCGGCTCAGCTCGGCCCGTCGACGCGCTCCCAGAGGCCCACGCCCAAGACCCCCACCAGCTCGCCCACGGGCGTGCGGCCGTCCAGGTCTCGCTCCGCGCCATCGAGGAGGACCTCGCGCCACCGCCCGGCCGGAGCGTCCACGTGGGCTGCGGGATCGCGGTGGACCGGCACCACCACCAGCACCTCGTCGTCGCCACGGGTGAACGCCGTCGTGGCCCGACCGGCGTGGAGCGGCCGGTGGGCGCCCACGAAGGGACCGGGGCGCCGGCGGCGCAGGTCGAGGGCGCGGTGCAGCACGTGGAGCTTGGCCGTGGCGCGGGTCGGCCGAGCGCCGGAGCGCACGGCATCGAGCTGGCGCCGGCGGGCGTGGCGATCCGTGGGCCGGCGCACGTCGGGGTCCACCAGCGAGAGGAACCAGGTCTCGTCGCCCTGGTACACGTCGCACACCCCCGGGGTGGTGGCGCGCAGCAGGACCTGGGCCACCGAGATCCGCTCGCCGAGGCGCGCCACGCGCTGGGCGAAGGGCACGAAGTCGGCCCAGAACGCCGCCACCTCGAACAGCTGCCGGGCGAAGGCCACCAGCGCGGCCTCGTGCGCCTCGTCGCCGTCGACCCAGTCGGTGGTGACGCCGGCCTCGCGCGCCGCCTTCAGGAGGTACGCCTCGAGGCGGTCGAAGGTGAGCGGCCACGACCCGAGGAGCGTCTGGAACAGGAACCAGCGCTCGGTGGGCGTCGGACCCGGGTCGCCCACGAGGTGGTCGGTCACCGCGAACCAGCGGCGGACGTGGAGGTCGAACGCCTCGGGGATGCCGGTGAGCGCCAGCAGCCGGGCGCGGGTGTCGGCCGAGCGCTTGGTGTCGTGGGTGGTGCCGGCCAGGAGCATCCGCGGGTGGCGCTCGGCCCGCTCGACGCAGGCGGCGTGGAACGCGTCGACCGGCAGGGAGAACCGCGTCGGGTCGTTGCCCACCTCGTTGTGGGCCAGGAGCCGCACCGACCGGTAGAACGCGGTGTCCTCCACCGCCTTGGCGGTCACGGGTGCGGTGAGCTGCTGGAAGCGCGTGACGAGCTCGGCCGGTGCCGGCTCGTCGAGCAAGAGGCGGGCGGCCAGCTCGGGCGGGGCTCCCGTGGCGGCCACGAGCTCGCGGTCCTCGGACGCAACCTGCCCGGTGCTGGGCTCCACGTAGGTGCGGTAGACGGGCAGGGCCACCACCGCGTCGGCCACCGCGGTCGGGTCGAGGTCGGGCGCCAGGGCCAGGACCCGGTCGAGCTCGCGCCGGAACGGCCCGGCGAGCTGCTCGCGCTTGGCCTCGGTGGCCACCTCGGGGAACGGCGCCCGATCGCCGGTGAGCTCCTGGTACAGCGCCG
>JAHBSN010000353.1 GCA_019639095.1 Actinomycetota bacterium | reverse complement strand
GTCGGCGAGCTCGGCCAGAAGGGCCTGGCGCGCCTCGTCGACCGCGGCTGCGGGCTCGACCTCGGTGCCCGCGTCAGCCGACGACAATGGGATCACCCTTCCAGCGAGCGGCCATGTCTTCCTTGCCGATGCGCTCCTGGAGCAGCACGATGCCCTCGAGCAGGGCCTCGGGCCGCGGCGGGCAGCCCGGCACGTACACGTCGACCGGGATCACCTGGTCGACGCCCTTGGTGACCGAGTAGCTGTCCCAGTACGGGCCGCCGCAGTTGGCGCACGAGCCCATGGAGATCACATACTTCGGGTCGGGCATCTGGTCGTAGAGGCGCCGGATGGCGGGCACCATCTTGTCGGTGACCGTGCCCGAGACGCAGACGAGGTCGGCCTGGCGCGGGCTGGCCGGCAGCGGGATGACCCCGAGGCGCATCACGTCGTAGCGCGGCGAGCCGAGGGCGGCGCCCATCTCGATGGCGCAGCAGGCCAGGCCCCACTGGAAGATCCAGAGGGAGTACTTGCGCGACGTGTTGAGCAGCGACGTCAGCGGCTTCGGGAGCTTGCCGCTCTCCACCAGGCCCATGTCAGCGCGGACCCGACGGGCTGGGGGCGGTCCGGACGGTCAGACCCACTGGAGGACCTTCTTTCGCCACGCGTAGAGCAGCCCGAGGGCCAGCAGGAGGATGAACACGATCATCTCGATGGCGCCGAACCAGCCGTAGACCTCGAGCTGGATGGCCCACGGGAAGATGAACACGGCCTCCACGTCGAACAGCACGAACAGCAGCGCGAAGACGTAGTAGCGGATGGGGCTCTGCGCCCACTGGTGGCCCACGGGGTCCACACCGCTCTCGTAGGAGACGTACTTGTCCCCTGTGGCGTTCTTCGGCCGGACCCACGACCCGATGCCCAGGACGGCGGCCAGGAGGCCGACCGCCAGGCCGGCGAAGATGGCCACGGTGAGGTAGTCGCGAAGGAACTCGGACACGGCGTCGAACCTTAGTGAGACGCCTCACGAGGGGCCAAAGGGAGACCGGCGGTAGGCTCCCCCGGCTTCCCCACAGGTGGTTCCGGTGCCCGAGCGACCCATCCCGAGCGAACGACGGCGCTGGTGGGCCCTGTTCGCGCTGTGGTTCGCCGTGGGGGCCGCCTGGGCCCTCGCCACGCCTCCGGTCACCGGCCCCGACGAGGTGGAGCAGGCCCGTCGAGCCGCCGCGGTGGTCCGCGGCGAGCTGATCGGCGCCCGCCAACCCGGCGTCCCGCCCCTGGTCGTCGACGTCGACGTGCCCGACACCTACGGGGAAGCGTCGGTGGACCACTGGCGCTGCTTCCTCGGCCCGCTCGTGGACGGCTCGCCCCAGGTCGCCATGCCCCTGCCGCCGTCCACCTGCCCGGAGATCTCGTCCAGCCGGGCGCGGGTGACGGTGCAGACCGTGCAGTACCGCGGCCAGCCGTTCTTCTACGCGTGGGTGGGCCTCGGCACCTTCTGGCCCGGGGTGACCGGCATGTACCTGATGCGCCTGCTCAGCATCGTGCCCGTGGCCGCCCTGCTGGCGTCGGCGGCGCGGTCGCTGCGCGAGGGCGGGCGGGACCGGCTGGCGGCGCTCGGCCTCGTGGTCGCCGTCACCCCGATGGTCCTGTACCTGGCGGCCAGCACGAACCCCAGCGGCCTGGAGACGGCGGCGGCCATCGCCGCGTGGGCCGCCGGCGTGGTCCTGGCCGATCCCGCCGTGCCGACCTCGCGGCGCTCGCTGGCCCGCTTCGGCCTGGCGCTCGTGGTCCTCGCCGCGGCTCGAGGGCTGGGTCCGCTGTTCGCGGCGGCCGTGCTCGGCGGGGTGGCCGTGGTGGCGGGCTGGCGCCGCACGGCGGAGCTGGGCCGCCGACGAGACGTGTGGGCCTGGGGAGGTGTCCTCGCCGTGGCCGTGGCCCTCTCCGGCGCGTGGCTGGCCCACCTCCAGGCGCACTACGCCCTCCCCGACCGACCGGGCACCGGGTGGACCACCGCCTTCGGCTACCTGCCGTGGTACCTGCGCCAGGCCGTGGGCGTGTTCGGCACCAACGACAGCGCCCTGCACCCGCTGGTGGCCGGGGTCTGGGTGGTCGTGGCCGCGGCGGTGCTCGCGGTGGGGCTGGTGCGGATCGCCGGCCGGGCCCGCCTGGTGGCGCTCGCAGCCCTGGTCGGCGGCCTCGCCATCCAGGTCACCGCCGAGGGCCTGAGCGTGCCACCCATCGGCTTCTTCTGGCAGGGCCGCTACGCCCTGCCGCTGCTGGTGGGGGCCGTGCTGGTGGCGGCGGCGGCGCCCCGGCGGGCCGTCCCGTCGACGGCGACGGCGTCGGCGCCCGATGAGATCGAGCCGGTCCGCCACGACGCCGGGGCCACGACCCCCGCGGATCTCCGACACCTGGCCACCCCCGCCGTGGCGCTGGCCGCCGGGGCCCTCGGGGCCGTCCACGTGGTGGCGTTCCTCACGGTCCTGCGGCGCTACACGTCCCGCGGGCCCGGCTCGCTCGGGCTCGCCGACGCCCTGTTCGATCCCCGCTGGCATCCGCCCGTGCCGCCCGTGCTCCTGCTGGTGGCGTTCGTGGCGGCCACGGCGGGAGCGCTCGTGGCGGTCCTCGGGGGCGTCCCACGACGCCCGGTAGGGTCTGGCGCCGTGGACGCCACCCCCGCCGAACCGGTCAGCACCACGGCGTGAGCATCCACCTGGGCGCGGCGCGCCGGGCCTTCGCCAGCTACCGCGGCGCGCCGCTCGGGGCGCGCGCCTTCGTGGCGGCGCGCTACGTGGTGGCACCGCTCGGGCCGCTGGCCGACGAGCTGCGCGGCCGCACCGGCCGGGTGCTGTCGCTCGGCAGCGGGCTGTGCATGCTCGAGCGCTACCTGGCCGAGCTCGAGCCCGGCCTCACCTTCGAGGGCATCGACCTCGACCAGGCCAAGGTCGACCTCCTCGCCGCCACCCACCACCGCAGCCCCCGGGTGTCGCTCGACCAGGGCGACGCCACGGAGTTCCACCGGCCCGGCCGCTACGACGTGGTGCTGGTGTGCGACGCGTTCCACCACTTCCCGCCCGATCGCCACGCGGTGGTGGCCGAGGCCGTGGCCGAGGCGCTCGTCCCGGGGGGCGTGGCGCTGGTGAAGGACCTCGACACCGGTCCGGCCTGGAAGTACCGCTGGAACCAGCTCCACGACCGCCTGGTGGCCGGGCCCGAGCCCATCACGTGCCGGACGCCGGCCGACATGGCCGCCCTGCTCGCCGACGCCGGGCTGGTGGTGGAGCGCGCCGAGCGCACCGAGCACCGCCTCACCCCCTACTCGCACTACCTCGTCCGCGCCCGCAAGCCCGCCTGACCGCACACGCCCTGGGTGCACCAGGCGCCCCGGGGCGGGCGGCGCACGGAGGGGCGTCCGCGGCGCCGGCGCGCCGAGCGTCAGTTGCCGGCGGCGACGGTGACCGGGGCCGGCTCGGCGGACGTGACCGCCGGCGTGACGGCGGTCTTGGAGGCCTGGGTGAGCGGGCCGGGCACGAGGCCGATGCCGATGGTGGCCAGCACCGAGACCGACACGGCCACCTTGGCCCCGAGCGGGACGCGGATGGG
>JAHBSN010000352.1 GCA_019639095.1 Actinomycetota bacterium | reverse complement strand
AAGGCGGCGTTCGACGAGCTGGTCGCTCGCCGGGTGCAGGTGATCGAGGGCGACGTCGGCACCGACGGCCTCGGCCTCACCGACTCGGGGCGCCAGGTCCTGGCGAGCTGCGACGTGGTCGTCCACTCCGCGGCCACGGTGAGCTTCGACTCCCCGATCGACCTCGCCGTCGAGGTCAACCTCCTCGGCCCCACCCGCATCGCCCAGACCCTCGGCGACCTCGGCGTCACCCCCCACCTGGTGGCGGTGAGCACCTGCTACGTGGCCGGCAACCGGCGCGGCGCCGCCCCGGAGATCCCGGTCGACCAGAGCCCGTTCTGGATCAACGACATCGACTGGCAGCGCGAGGTCTCGAGCGCCCGCCGGGTGCGGGCCGACGCCGAGGCCGCCAGCCGCGCCCCCGAGCAGCTCGCGTCGTTCATGGCCGCCGCCCGTGAGGAGCTCGGCGGCGCCGGCACCCCGCTGCTCGCCACCAAGAGCGAGCAGCTCCGCGCCGACTGGGTGAAGGCCCAGCTCGTGGAGGCCGGTCGCACCCGCGCCGCCTCGCTCGGGTGGCCCGACGCCTACGCCATGACCAAGGCGCTCGGCGAGAAGGCCCTCGGCGAGAACCGTGGCCAGGTGCCGGTGTCGATCGTGCGGCCCGCCATCATCGAGTCGGCCTGGTCCGAGCCGGTGCCGGGCTGGATCCGCGGCTTCCGCATGGCCGAGCCCGTGATCATCTCCTACGCGCGTGGCCTGCTGAAGGAGTTCCCGGGCGTGCCCGAGGGCACCGTCGACGTCATCCCGGTCGACCTCGTGGTGGGCGCCATCGTGGCCGTGGCCGCCCGCGGCCCGCTCAACGACGACGGCTCGCCCGACATCACCCAGGTGGCGTCGGGGTCGGCCAACCCGCTCAAGTACGAGCGCCTGGTCGACCTCGTGCAGAGCTGGTTCGCCGAGCACCCCCTCTACGACGCCGAGGGCCAGCCGATCGCCGTGCCCGACTGGGGCTACACCACCCGCAACCGGGTGGAGGACCAGCTGAACCGGGCCAAGTCGCTGCTGGAGCGCACCGAGAAGGTCATCGGCTCGCTGCCGCTGCGAGGCAAGCAGGCCGAGTGGTCGGCCAAGGTCGAGGAGCGGCGCGACACCGTCACCCGGGCCCTCACCTACGTGGAGCTCTACGGCGCCTACACCGCGTGCGAGGCCATCTACGGGGTGGACCACCTGCTCGGGCTGCACGCCTCGCTCGCCGACGCCGACCAGGCCGAGTTCGGCATGGACCCGCGCGTCGTCGACTGGGACCACTACGTCCACCAGATCCACCTGCCCTCGGTGGTGGAGCACGCGAGGGTCCGCACCGACGGCAAGCGGGGCAAGGGCGAGTCCCGCGCCGACCGGCTGCGCCGCCAGGTCCTCTCCCCCGACCGCCACCTGGCCGCGTTCGACCTGGAGAACACCCTCATCGCGTCCAACGTCGTCACCAGCTACGCCTGGCTCGCCTCCCGGCGCCTCGATCGGGACGACAAGCTCAAGCTCGCCCTGAAGCTCGTGGGCGAGGGCCCCGGCCTACTGCGCATGGACCGGGTGGACCGCAGCGACTTCCTGCGCTCGTTCTACCGGCGCTACGAGGGCGCACCCGTGGAGCAGCTGCGCGAGGACTCCGCCGAGATGCTCTCGCAGCTGATCCTCACCAAGAGCTTCCCCGCCGCCATCCGCCGCGTGCGCGAGCACCGGGCGCTCGGGCACCGCACCGTGCTCATCACCGGCGCCCTCGACTTCGTGGTGGAGCCGCTCAAGCCGCTGTTCGACGACATCGTGTCGGCCCGCCTCGATGTGGGATCCGACGGTCGCTACAACGGCCAGATGCTCGACGTGCCGCCCACCGGCGAGAGCCGGGCCTCGGCGCTGTTCGACTACGCCGCCGCCCACGACCTGGACCTGGCCGAGTCGGTGGCCTACGCCGACTCGTCGAACGACCTCCCCATGCTCGAGGTGGTCGGCTTCCCGGTGGCGGTGAACCCCGAGACCCGCCTCGCCTCGCTGGCCCGCAAGCGCGGCTGGCTCGTGGAGCAGTGGTCCAAGGCGCCCGGGTTCGCCCCGCCGGTCCTGCCGCTGGCGCCCCGCCGCCACACGCCCCGGAAGGCCCCTCGATGAAGGCGCTGCGCTTCGAGCGCAAGGCCGGTCGGTACGCGGCGGCGGCGGTGGCCGGTCGGCTGCGAGCCGGCGCCGGCGCGTCGGTGGGCCCGCTGTCGCTGGCCGACGTCGACGAGCCCGAGCTGCCCGACGGCGACTGGGTGCGCCTGCGCCCGCTGCTCGCCGGCATCTGCGGCTCCGACCTGGCCACGATCGACGGCCACTCCAGCCGCTACTTCGAGCCGATCGTGTCGTTCCCGTTCACGCCCGGCCACGAGGTGGTGGGCCGGCTCGACGACGGGTCCAGGGCGGTGCTGATCCCGGTCCTGTCCTGCGTGACCCGCGGCATCGAGCCGGTGTGCGCGGCGTGCGCAGCCGGCCGCACCAACCACTGCGGGCGCATCGCCTTCGGCCACCTCGAGCCGGGGCTCCAGAGCGGGTTCTGCGAGAGCACCGGCGGCGGGTGGTCGGCCTCGATGGTGGCCCACACCAGCCAGCTGCTCGCCGTGCCCGACGCGCTGTCCGACGAGGCCGCCGTGCTCGTGGAGCCCACCGCGTGCGCCGTGCACGCCGCCCACACGGTGGCCGCCGGCGGCGCTCGGGACACGGTCGCGGTGATCGGCGCCGGCACGCTCGGGCTGCTCACCATCGCCGCCCTGCGCGCCGAGGCGTCGGTGGGCACGCTGCTCGCCACCGCCAAGCACCCGCACCAGAAGGCGCTCGCCGCGTCGCTCGGAGCCGACCAGGTGGTGCTCCCCCGCGAGCTCCCCCGGGTGGTCCGCAGCCGCACCGGCGCCTTCGTGCTCGACGGCGGGCAGCTCACCGACGGCGTCGACCTCGTGGTCGACTGCGTGGGCTCCGAGGCCAGCCTCACGCAGGCACTCCAGGTGGTGGCCCCCGGCGGCGAGGTGCTCGTGGTGGGCATGCCCGGCCTCACGTCCCTCGACCTCACGGGCCTGTGGCACCGAGAGACCTCGCTGCGGGGCTGCTACGCCTACACCCGACCCGACTTCGAGGCCGCCCTCGCCCTCGTGGCCGACGCCGGCCTCGAGCGCCTGCTCAGCGCCACGTACCCGCTCAGCCGATTCGCCGAGGCCATCGACCACGCCGCCAACGCCGGCGCCCGTGGCGCGGTGAAGGTCGCCTTCGACCTCCGGAAGGTCCGGCCGTGACCGGCGCCGCCTCCACCCCTGTCGCCCCCTTCGCTTCGAACGAGGACCTCTGATGCCCCGTCCCGGTTTCGTGCTCGACGTCGACCGCTCGACGCCGCCGATCCTGTTCCACCACGGCGAGCAGTTCCGACTGGAGAAGCTCCCGGCCGGGCGCAGCAGGGTGGTGTACCCGGCCGAGCCGATCGATCCCATCGAGGATCCGGATGGCGCGATTCGCCACGCGCTCCTCAACCCGAAGGGCGACTCCGAACCTCTGCCCGCGCTCCTCAAGCCGGGGATGAAGCTCACGATCGCTTTCGACGACATCAGCCTCCCGCTGCCCCCGATGCGCGCGCCCGACATCCGCCAGCGGATCATCGAGCA
>JAHBSN010000351.1 GCA_019639095.1 Actinomycetota bacterium | reverse complement strand
CAAGGACCAGGCGGCGTACCTCGGCGTGCCGGTCGAGGGCCCGTACAAGCCCGAGCACTACCGCTACTGAGTCACCGCTTCAGCCGGCGGGCGCAATGCCCGCCGGTATCGGCGCCATCCCCGCCTGCGCGCGTTCGGTCCGGTTCCTGCCCGAGACCTTGCTGCGATAAAGGGCAGCGTCGACTTCGAGATAGAAGGCATCCGCATCGGCGTGGCGCGCTGGATCGAATTCGCCGCAACCGATACTGACGGTCACCCGCGAGCGGTCGTCGCCGAACACCAGTGCCTCGCCCTCGAGAGCCTGGCGGAAGCGCTCGGCACGCGCGAACGCGACGTCTTCCGTCGCATCGAGAATGACTCCAAATTCCTCGCCGCCGAGGCGCACGACAACGTCGCCGGTCTGGTCGAAATGGCCTTGCAGGCGCTGCGCCATGGCCGCCAGGCAGGCGTCGCCGGCGGCGTGGCCGAGGCTGTCGTTCACGACCTTGAAGTCGTCGAGGTCGATGAACAGCACGCCGGTGCGCTCGCCGGTCCGACGGGCGCGGCTGAGGGCGTGGTCCACCCGGTCGCTGAAGAGGCGGCGGTTGGCCAGCCCGGTGAGCGGGTCGTGGAACGCCTGGTGGGAGAGCTGGCCCTCCCGGGTGGTGAGCTCGTCGATCTTCTCCTCGAGCGTCCGGGTGAGCCCCTGGTTCTCCCGCATGGTGAGCAGGTGCCGAACGATGCCGAGGCCGATGGTGGTCAGCGTGATCGTGGTGAGGAAGCCGTCGCCCGGCTTGCCCTGCACCTCCATCACGATGCGGACGGCGATGGCCAGCACCGCCACCGAGCTCGGGAGCAGCGCCCGGCGCCACGACGCCGCCTGGTCGCGCAGCACCACCTTCTCGGCGCTCAGCTCCTCGTCGGCGCCGCGGGGGTAGCGGGTGGCGGCCAGGAAGATCAGGAGGTAGCCGCTCACCCAGCCGACGTCGGCGAGCGACACGTTCGTCTCGGTGCCCTGCAGGGTCTGCCAGACGAACAGGGAGTCGGCGCAGCCGAGGGTGAGCAGCCCGGCGCCGATCAGGGCGATGGGCACGGCGCTGCGCTGCCCGCCGGCGCGCATGATCACCATCAGGACCGACGAGGACACCACGAGCGCGCCCAGGGGGTAGGCGAGGCTCAGCGCGAAGGTGAGGGGGCTGTCGCCGCCGGCGTCCCAGCTCGGGCCGAGCACGAGCGGCCAGCTGATGGCGAGCAGCGAACCGGCCACGATCAGCCCGTCGATCGCGGCGAGGACGTGGGCCGATGTGGTCGAGCGCGTCGACAGCATCCACACGCCGGTGAAGGCGAACGGGATGGCGAGCACGTAGCCGACGTCGGCCGCCGACGGGAACGGGGCCGCCGTCTGGCTGATCTCGTAGTACGTCCAGATGACCTGCCCGAGCCCCCAGCAGAGGGCGGACACGCCGAGGTAGCGCAGGGCTCGACGCTGGGCGAGGTCCTGCGCTCGGCGGGATGCGGCCCGGAGGGCGAGCGCCGCCAGCAGCGGGGCGGTGCACTGGCCGAGGTTCGAGATGATGACCGCGCCGCGAGGGGTCGGCGAACCGCTGAGGACGACCGCGCTGAAGACGGCCAGGGCCACCCCGGTGATGGTCGCCGTCCGGCGGTTGTCGTGGTTCACAGCGCGGCACCCCGCCTGTTCGCTGACGCAGGCACCCCTCCCCGTCGGAACGGGCGGGCCGAATGCAAGCGTTCGCCCTCGCACCCTGGTCAGGCGTCCGAAAAGGGGCCGATGGGCCCACGTCCACCAGCGCTGCTCTCCATCTCTCTCAGTCCACGACGGTGCCTCTCCGCCTCGAACGGCTGTCGGGTTGCGACCGGCCCGGGGTGGCGCGGCGCTCGGCGCGCGATCCTGGGGTCGTGGCCGGTGTTGGGGGAGGTGCGCAGCGGGGCGAGACGAGCCGGCTGGAGGTGGGCGGCATCGGCCTGCGGGTGCTCGACACCGGCCCGGTCACCGACCCGTCCTCGCCGACCCTCCTCGTGATCCCGGGCCACACGGCGCGCATCGAGGGGTTCGTCGACGTGGTCCCGGTGCTCGCGGCGCGCCACCGGGTGGTGGTGGCCGACCTGCCCGGCAGCGGCGAGGCCGACAAGCCCGACCGTCGCTACGACCTCCGCCTCTACGAGGACACCCTGGTGGGCCTGCTCGACGCCCTGGGGATCGACCGGGCCGTGCCGGTGGGGGGCAGCCTCGGCGGCAACCTGGTGCTGCGGCTCGGTCACCGCTTCCCGGACCGGTTCCCCCGGTTGGTGCTCTGGGCGCCCGGCGGCGCGTGGACCGCCCGACCGTGGCTGGCCGCGCTGATCGAGCGCACGTGCGGGCGCCGGCTGTTCTGGCCGAGCGTGAGGATCCAGAGCCGGTTCTGGTACGCCGACGACTTCCCCGGGCGCGAGCAGGCGCTGCAGGACACCTTCGACTACTACCGGCGCGTGGTGGGCCCCGGCTTCGTCCGCATGTACTGGGGCATGGCCGCCGACCAGATCCGCCACTCCCTCTTCGACATCGCCCCCGAGATCGCCCAGCCCACCCTGCTGATGTGGGGCGACCAGGACCACGGCGCGGGCATGGGCGCGGGCGTGGCCCGGCTCCAAGAGCTGCTCCCCGACAACCGCCTGCACGTCTTCCCGGGCCGGCGGCACTCGCTCGAGGCGGAGATCCCCGTGGAGCTGGCCGAGACGATCCTCGCCCACCTCGAGCGGGGCTGAGCGACCGTCAGTCGGTCCGGCGGACCCGGCGGTCGAAGAGCCGGCGGTACACCGCCGGCGCGGTGGCCACCGTGCGGGCGAGGGCGCGGGTCTGGGCGTCGGCGTAGATCTCCGGCCGGCGTCGTTCGATGCCGGCGACGATGGCCGCGGCGACCCGCTCGGCGCTGAGGGGCTCGATCGACCCGGCGATCGCCTTCGTCTCGGCCGGCTTGAACGCCTCCTCCTCGGCCAGCATCGGCGTGTCGACGTCGGGCGGGAACGCGCAGCCCACGTGCACGCCGTGCGGGGCGAGCTCGGTGCGCAGCGACCCGAACAGCCCCCGGACCGCGAACTTGGCGGCGCCGTAGGCCGAGTAGCCGTACACGCCGACGAGCCCGGCGGCCGACGACACCCCGACGATCGAGCCGTGGCCGCGGGCCGCCATGGCCGGCGCCACCGCCCGCACCGGCCAGAGCGTGCCGAAGTAGTCGACCTCCACCATCGAGCGGAAGACGTCGTCGTCGAGCTCCAGGAACCGGCCCGGGCGGGTGATGCCGGCCGAGGTCACGAGCACCTCGACCTCGCCCCGCTCGCCGGCGGCCTGCTCGAGCGCGTGGTGGATCGCCTCCCGGTCGCTCACGTCCACCGCCGCCACGCCCACCTCGGTTCCCGGCCGGGAGGACCGGATCGCGCTGGCCGCGGCCTCGAGCCGTTCGGCGCCGCGGGCCACCAACGTGAGCCGGGCGCCGCGTGCCGCCGCCTCCCGCGCCACGGCCTCGCCGATGCCGCTCGACCCGCCGGTGACCACCACGTGTGCGCCCTGCCATCTCACGTGAGGCATGGTGGCACCTGATCCGATGCCAGGAGGGGTGACGATGGGGTTGTTCTCGGTGGAGGGGCCGGTGGGCCGGGCCATGCGCAAGATGGCCA
>JAHBSN010000350.1 GCA_019639095.1 Actinomycetota bacterium | reverse complement strand
GGCGGGTCGGGCGGCGGGTTCCACTACACCAAGCAGGTCCTCGACGGGCACACGGCGGTGCTCGAGTTCGAGACCACGGTGGAAGGGAAGTACGTCAACGGCGTCGACATCATCACCTGCGACGACGACGGCCGGATCACCGAGTTCCGGGTGATGATCCGCCCGCTGCAGGCCGTCAACCTCGTGCACCGGCAGATGGCCGCCATGCTCGAGAAGATGGCGCCGAGGGGCTGAGCCCCGGCGCCGATCAGCCCTCGGCGTCGGGCTCGCCGTCGCGGACGTACACCTCTTCGCTGGTCTCGATCTCGTCGTCGTCGATCACGCCGTCGCCGTCGAGGTCGGCACCCACCGCGGTGGCCACGTGCACCACGTCGGGCACCCCGTCGCCGTCCACGTCGATGACGGTGGTGGCCACCACCTCCACCACGTCGGCCACGCCGTCGCCGTCGAGGTCGACCTCGGTCACCTCCACCACGGTCTCGGCGGTGCCCTCGCCCTCGGCGGCGGACTGGTCGGGGGTCTCGTTGTCGCTCATCTCGGGCCTCGCTTGTGGGGTGGGGCGGTGCCCCGATCGGGGCAGCGGGCGCACCCTACGCCCGGCACCGCCCGATCAGCCGCCCCCCGAGCGGTCGAGCGGCGCGCACCGGTAGGTCCCGTCGGCGCGCCGGGTGAAGGCCACCGTGAACGTGGGCGTCCCCGCCGGCGGCTGCGCCGGGCCGAGCAGGGTGAACCAGGTGCTCTGGTCCACCTCGGAGCCCGCCGAGGCGGTGATGAACCCGTAGTAGTCGAAGTCGGCGTCGTCCTCGCCCGACGACGCCGTCACGTCGACCACGCCCGCCGCCGACACGTAGCCCGAGTAGCCCGACGCGAAGCGATCCCGCAGCGAGGCCGGGAACGTGGGCGCCTCCAGCCGGGCCAGGAGCAGCTGGCACCCCTCCCCCTCGACGTAGGGACGGAGCCCGTCGAGCTGCTCCACGGGCTTCGGGCCGGGCGGGGGCGGTTCCGTGGTGGTCGAGCTCGCCGGCGTGGTGGTCGTGGACGTGGAGGTGGTCGGCGCGCTCGTGGTGGTGACCGGCCGGGTCGTGGAGGGGGCGCCGTCCTCGGCCCCATCGTCGGAGCAGCCGGCGAGGACCAGGGCGATCGCCAGGACGAGTGCCCCCGCCTCGGCCCGCACCGACCGTCGCGCCGCTCGGCCCCTCACGGCCCCGACGCTACCGGCGGACCGACGGCCGCTCGGGCCACTCGGGCCGCTCGGGCCGCTCAGGACGCCGGGCTGGTCGCGAGGACCGCACCGAGCTGCTCGGCCAGGGCCACGACGCAGCGGTACTGGGCCCGGGTGATCCCCACCGGCTCGGCCGGCACCAGGACCAGGCGACCGAAGGATCGGCCCCGGTAGGTGACGGCGAGGTCCACCCCTTCGCGGGGCAGCGTGAACCCACCGGGCGCGTAGTGCCGGTCCTGGACGTCGACCACCCCGGCGTGGTCCAGCAGCGGCCGGGCTCCGTCCGGGTCGGTGGGCAGGAGCACCACGTCGAGGAGGTGCAGCTCCTCGCCGATCTCGCGCTGCACATGCTCGAGCACCTCGGGTGCCGGCGCACCGGCGGCGGCGAGGTTCGCCACCCGCACCACGCGCGCCAATCCGGTCCCCGCCACCTCGGCCTCGGTCCGGCTGTCGTTCCACCGCCGGGCCACCTCGCCCACGGCCAGGCCCATGACCGCGAGGAGCGCCACGGTGACGACGTCGCGCATCGCGGCGATGCGCAGCGAGAGGTACGGCCGGGTGAAGAAGAAGTTGAACGACACCGCCGCGCTCACGCCGGCCACCGCGCCGGGGAGCCGACCGCCCGACGCCGCCACGCCGGTCACCACGAGCGCCAGCACGAGGGCGACGTTGGCCGGACCGATCGATGCCCGCATCGGTACCAGGGCCGCGGCGACCGCGAGGGCGGCGAGGACCCCGGCGGCGGCGAGGGCCTGGGACTCGGAGGGGACTCGCTCGGGCGGCACCACCTCGGTGTACGCCGGCCGCTCGGCGGGCGCAGCCCCCTTGACGCGATCCGAACGCCGACCGGCCCGATCTCGACGCGATCGCTACGGCAGGAGGTCGAGGGCGTCGAGGTCGCGGATCTGGGCCACGCCGCGCCGGAGCGAGGCGAGGAACATCTCGTCGCCCCGGGCGGTGCGCTCCACGAGCATCGCCGGAGCCACCGTCATGACCAGGTTGTGGAACGAGCCCCGCCGGTAGCCGAGCCAGCAGTCGTCCCAGGACAGGTCGGCGACGCCGTGGGCCACCAGCGCCTCGTGGTAGCGCCGCACGATCCGCTCCTCGTGGAGCGCCCGCTCGGCCGGGTCGGCGAACCCGAGGGCCACGGCGTAGGCCACGTCGGGCATCGGTGGGCCCCATGCCGCGGTCTGCCAGTCGACCACGGTGAACGGCGCCGGCGAGCCCGCGTCCCCCAGGAGGAAGTTGTCGGGCCGGTAGTCGCCGTGGGTCACGGTCATCGTGCCCGGACGGTCGGTGAAGTACGGCACGAGCCGGTCCATGAGGTGGGCGGTCACGTCGAGCTCGTCGCAGGTGAGCTGCTCGCCGTAGCGCTCCACGAACCCGGGGAACAGGCCCGACACCAACATGGCGGTGAGCGCCGCCACCTCCTCGCTGTGGCGGTTGAGCCACTCGAGCGAGGCCAGCCCGGGGTCGCGCCAGCACGGGCCGTGGAGCCCGGCGAGGGCCACCGCCGCGTGCTCCACCTGCTCGGCCGACAGCCCCGCCAGCTGGTCGCCCTGCACCGCCGGGGCCATGTCCTCGAGCAGCAGGGTGAACCAGCCGGTGGTGGGGTCGACGTCGGCGTGGAAGCAGCGGGGCGTGCGCAGCTCGAGCCGGGCGGCCACCGTGCGGTACACGTTCACCTCGATCTCGTAGGCCCGCAGGACCAGCCCCGCCGCTCGGCTCCCCTCGTCGGTGGTGGCGAACTTGGCCACCACCGTGGCCGGGGCCCCGGCGGCGTCGCCGGCGTAGTCGAGCGAGACGCGGAAGGCGTCGCCCATCTGGCCGGTGCCGATGGGGGTGCACGCGAAGGAGACCACCTCGCCGGCGACGAGCGCGTCCGACGCGCGCAGCGACTCGGTGAGGAGGTCGGCGGTCAGGTCGGCCGGGCCGTGGAGGATGGCCACGGCGCTCCTACCGCTCCTTCCACATGCCGAGGAGCGGGTTGCCGGCGCTCAGCCCGCGGCCTGGCTGGCGCGCCGGGTCGTCGGCGTCGACGTCGCTCGCCTCGCCGTCGCCGCCCCTGGGCAGCGGCGGGCCCAGCACGTCGTGCACCGCCGGCCGCTCGGCGATCCCCCACGGCGCGTAGAACGTCCACGCCGCCACCACCAGCTCGGCCATGCGGCGGTTGAGGTCCTCGTAGACCTTGCGCCGGGCGGTGGGGTCCGGCTCGCTGCGGCCCTCGTCGAGCAGCCGGTCCATCTCCGCGTCGCGGGTGCCCGGGAAGTTCAGGAGGTTCGGCGTGAACGTGCCGTCGGCGGCGGTGGTCCCGCTGCTCCACCACACGTAGAGGCTGTCGGGGTCGCCGCCGGCGAAGTTGCGCACGAACATGGCCTGGTACTGCTTGGCGATGGCGTCGTTGATGAGCGAGGTCTCGTCGCGCTGCACGATGTCGACGTCGATGCCCACGGTCTTGAGCCGCTGCTG